>CAZXWB010000017.1:0-21028 GCA_964644395.1 uncultured Hyphomonadaceae bacterium
GAAGCCATGTGCGGCCCCAGGTGCACGCAGGAGCAGTGCCTCGCCGTGCAACGGCTCGGGCAGGCCCCAGACGCGACCGCTGCCCGTCGGCAACAGGCCGCGATGGACGGTCTCATAGCTGCCGATCTCGCGGAAGAAGCGCGCCGCCGCGTCGAGATCGGTGACGGAGACAGACACTTCGCTCCAGGGCCGTGTGGTGATCGGTGCAGGCTTGTCGGCCGGAACCTCCACCTCCGCTGCGGAACCGCGCGGTGTCACCGAACAGGCCGACGGCCACAGCAAAATCGCTGCAGCCGCCAGGGTCGAAAGGACACGCCTCATCTGCTGACGCGCCTAGAAGCGATAGCCGAGTTCCAGACCGTAGGTCGCGGGATCCGCAGCATAGGCGATGAAATCACCCGCCGTTGCGGCGCGGTAATACTCCTCGTCCGTCAGGTTGCGGCCAAACACGCCGACAGACCAGCCGGCATCGGCCTCATAGACAAGCCGGGCATTCACAATGGCATCGAAACTGATGAGCGCATTTGGCGGAGCGTTCGCCACAAGCGAGAAGCTCTCATCCTCATAGGAAACATCGGCAGACGCCACGATCTCGCCAGAGCCCAGCTGCTGGGTGTAAAGCCCGCCAATATTGATCTTGTATTCGGGCGCATTCTTCAGGTCGAGGCCGAGGGCGCAATCGATCGCCTGGGCGTCATCGCTCGCATCTGTGCCGGCCGGGCAGCCTGCGCCATTGTTCGACAGGCCGCGGGCCTGGTCGCCGGTCAGTTCGGTGTATTCGGCGTCCAGCAGGCCGAGATTGCCGTTCAGCTGGAAGTTCGGGGTGACCTGCCAGATCGCGTCGACCTCCAGGCCCATGATCTCTGTCTCATCCACATTGAAGCGGGTAAAACCGACGCCGGGCACCGTGGCGCCGATCTGAAGGCCCTCATACTGGTTGAAGAAGACCGCTGAATTGATCCGGACCCGGTTGTCGAAGAGGTCCGCCTTCACGCCTGCCTCAATGCTGTCGAGGGTCTCCTCATCCACCGGCAGGAAGATTGCCGTCGGACTGAACGCGTCCGGCGACCAACCGCCCGATTTGAACCCCGTGGAGTACTTGGCGTAGCCGAGAATGTCCTCGGTAATGGCGTAATCGACGCCGACGGTGAAGCTCGTATTCTCGAAGTCGGCGCTGTCGGTTCGCGCAAAGGCCGGGATCAGGAAGTTGATGCCCTCGAAATCCTTGCTCTCGTCAGTGTAACGCACCCCACCGGTGACGCTCAGCGCATCGGTGAGGTTGACAGTGCCCTGGCCGAATATCGCGACGGACTCCGTCTCGGTATCGACCTGTGTCGGAAACACCACGAAGGTTGTGTCGAGCACCAGCTCTTCGGTGAAGAAATAGACCCCGCCAAGCAGATCCATTCGTTCGTCAGTATAGGCGAGAGTGAATTCCTGGCTGAACTGGTCCTGTACGGTGGCCTGCTGGTAAAACGCATCGCCAATCGGCGATGTGAGGCTGTCCTCGAGTTCGCGGTAGCCCGTGATCGAGCTGAAATCGAGGCCGAAGAGCTGGCCATTCACATTGATCGAAAGCCCCTTTGTGTCGGTTTCCTGATCGTAACCGGTGAAGCAGCCCGGACGCGTGCTGCCGACCGTACATGTCAGTCCTGGCAGGGGATCGATGGTGAAAAGGTCATTGTCGCCATCAAAGCCCGGCGTCACGGAGCCAGGGATCGGGTCGGAGGAGTCATCGGTCTGGTCATAGGCGGCGAACAGGCTCCAGCCATTGTCCATCTCGCCATAGATGCTGATCCGGCCCGACAGGATGTCCTGCTCACCTAAATCGATCCCCTGGCCCGCAAGCTCCCCGTTCGGCACGACACGATGGAAGCCGTCGCGTTCGCGCGAAAGAATGGTGCCCCGCACCGCGAGCGTGTCGGCGAGTTGCAGATTGCCCGTGCCGCGAATGTCCAGCCTCCCCTCGTTTCCAATGACAAGGCGGACATCACCGCTGTTCTCGAATTGCGGCTTCACCGATGTGAGCTTGATGGCACCGCCAATCGTGTTTCGGCCATAGAGCGTACCCTGTGGACCGCGGAGCACCTCGATGCTCTCAAGGTCCACCACGTCGAACAGCGAACCTACGGACCGGCCGATATAGACGCCGTCGACATAGATCCCGACGGCCTGGTCCACCGCGCCGCGGCTCTCGTCCTCGCCGACACCCCGCAGGAAGATGCGCGCGGCATTCGCGGTGCCTGTGTTCGCCGCGATGTTGATATTGGGGACCTGGGCAGTGAGGTCGAGAATGTCGGTCACCTGACGGCGTTCGATCTGCTCGCTGTCGAGCGCGGTGACAGCCACGGGCACATCCTGGAGATCCTCTTCCACGCGTTGGGCGGTCACAGTGACCGTCCCGAGCCGGGCTTCATCCGTCTCGGTTTCCTGGGCAAGGCCTGTGTATCCCGTTGAAAGGCACGTACCGATCACGATGCCCGCGACACCCGTCCGCAAAACTGTCTTAAACGCCATCTCGTTCTCCCCAAGGGCCTTCGGACCAACTGTTTCGGTGGAAAAGATATATCTTTTTCGGAAAGCGGCAATTGGTCTCAGATTTTTTTTGCTCAGAGTGTGACGAATTTGCGACGCATCAGTTGCCGGCAGGGTCCGCGACCATTG
Organism: uncultured Hyphomonadaceae bacterium; assembly: GCA_964644395.1. Lineage (GTDB taxonomy): Bacteria > Pseudomonadota > Alphaproteobacteria > Caulobacterales > Hyphomonadaceae > JBGSUF01. Next base: position 2,665 of record CAZXWB010000017.1, read on the forward strand.
GGGCGACGCCCGACACGTCCGGCAGCCCGGGAAGCAGGACGACGTCGAAATCGCCCCAGCCATTATCGATGCGCGCCCGGCGAAGCTCGTCATATTCGGGGCTGTTCCAGAAGGCGAGCGCGGCCTCCTCGGACGGCCATCTGGCGAGCACGTAGCTCTCGAAGCCGACCTCGCCCTCCAGCATGGTTTTGGCGCTGCCGATGGCGAGGTATCCGCCGCCAAAGCGTTCATAGAGCGGGGGCAGCTTGGCGGCATAGCCCTCGCCGAACGCCGCTCGGTCATGGACCTTCCCGATCACCAGCATGTAGGCGGGTGCCGGCGCAGGCGCCTGCGCGGCCGGCTTGTGGGCCTGCCCCATCAGGCTGGTGCAGGCCGCACCCATCACCGCGCCGAGTGCCAGCGCGACCAGCGTTGAAATCTGCCGGGCCATGTCGTTTCCTCCCTCGGACTCTGGACGAGGCGGAAAAGATATACCAATTTTAAGCTCAATAGGAATGGGAGGGCAGGAATGGCGGGAAGCGAGCCAACCATGATCCGGTCTGGCAAGACCGCGCGGGAAATCTTCGAGGAGGTACGCGCCAATCCGGCCCGGGCGCGTTTCGGCTTTGGCGAAAAGCTGGCGGTGGTGAATGTCGATCCGCAGAAGAGCTACACCCGCCCCGATCTCTTCCCCAAGACCGGCTACATCACCGATCCGCGCCAGATGGAACACATCAATGAGCTGTCAAAGGCGGCGCGCGCAAAGGGCCTGCCGGTCGTCTGGACCCATGTCGCCTACATGCCCAACGCCGCCGATGCGGGCGTCTGGGGCACGCGGACCGATACACCGGACTCGCTCCAGAACATAAAGTACGGCTCCGAGCGTCACCAGTTCGACGACCGCCTGGAGATCGACTGTGCGGTGGACGCGGTCTACACCAAACGCATGCCGAGCGCGTTCTTCGAGACGCCGCTCGCCAGCTTCCTGACCTTTCACCGGGTGGACACGGTGGTCGTCACCGGCGGTTCGACCTCGGGCTGTGTGCGCGCCACGGCTGTCGATGCGCTCTCGCACGGCTACCGCACAATCGTCCCCGTGGAATGCGTCGCCGACAAGCATGAGAGCTATCACTTCGCCAACCTCACCGACCTTCAGTTGAAGTATGCCGATGTGGTGGAGGTCGCAGAAGTGATGGCGTGGATCGAAGGATATGAGGCGTGAGTGTCGCCGACCCCAACCTCTATGACCACTGGCCTTATCGCAACCGGCCGAAGATCACCTGGCCAGGCGGGAAGAAGCTCGCGCTCTGGGTCGCGCCCAATATCGAGTTCTACGAGTTCGACCCGCCGTTGAACCCGTCCCGGCCCGGCTGGCCTCGGCCAACCCCGGACGTTGTGGGCTATTCCCAGCGTGATTATGGCAACCGGGTCGGCCACTGGCGGCTGATGGAATTGATGGACAAATACGGCCTGCGCGGTTCGGTCTCGCTCAACGTGGCCATGTGCGACCATTGCCCGGAAATCATCGAGGCCTGCGTGGAACGCGACTGGGAGTTCTTCTCCCACGGCATCTACAACACACGTTATTCCTACAACATGACCGAGGCGCAGGAGCGCGCGGTCATCGAGGACTCCATCCGCACGGTGCAGGACGCCACGGGCCAGACCATTCGTGGCTACCTTGCCCCTGCCCTCACCCATACGACCCGGACGCTCGACCTGATCGCTGAATACGATTTCTGGTACACCTGCGACCTCTTCCAGGATGACCAGCCGCAACCGATCAAGACCCGCTCCGGCAAGCTCATCTCCATGCCCTATTCGCTGGAGGTCAATGACGTCATCACCTACAGCGTCCAGGGCATGGATCCCTGGGCCTATGGCGACGTGCTGAAGCGCCAGTTCGACCAGTTGCTCAGCGAGGGCGAGCAGTCGGGCACGGTGATGTGTGTGCCGCTGCATGCCTATCTCGTCAGCCAGCCGCATCGCATCAGGCCGTTCGAAGCCGCCCTGGAGCACTTTGCCGGCCATGGCGATGATGTCTGGTTCACGACCGGTGTGGAGATTGCCGAGCACTTCCGGGAAGACTGCTGGGACCAAACCCTGGCTGATGTGGAACGACGGGGCCTCGCTACGGGTGGAACCGGTTTTGGGGACGGCACTGGGTCATGATATCATTGTTGATATCACTGGAGATGAATTCATGAGCGCGATCACCATCCGCCGCCTGTCTGAGGAAGCTCACAACGCACTGCGCCGCCTCGCGCGGCTTCAGAACAAATCGGTCGAAGCCGTCGCCCGCGAAGCCCTGGAGGAGAAGGCGCGAGAAACCGAGGCGATCCCCCGGCTGGACATGGAGCAAATCCAACGTGTGCGCAGCGCCCATGGTTTGACGGAAGAAGGTCCAGATTGGCCCGCCGAATTCGACGACGCACCCTACAGCCGCAAAGTCCTGGGATTGGAGGACTGATTGCCGCTGATCCTCGATACCCACTACGCCTACTTTCTCGCCGACCGCCCAAGTGCGTTGTCGCAGCGGGAACAGGATGTGGTTCTCGACGCAGATGCCGAGCTTCTGATCAGCGCGGTGTCCTTTTGGGAGTTGCGGTTGAAATGGTCACGCTTCCATGTGTCCGGTGATCGCAAGGGACCGATTTCGCCGCAAACGGCCTATGCGGTCCTCCGGGATTTGGGGCTGGGCTTTCTGGATCTGACACCTGCTCAAACGGTTCATACCTTGGACCCTCCGCTCGATCACACTGACCCTTTCGACGAACTGCTTCTCTCGCAAGCTCAGCATGAGGACATGAAACTGTTCACCCGGGATGTCCAACTGGCTGATCATCCCCTTGCATATTCAGTTTGAGGCCCGCCCATGACCTTGCCGGACGACTATCTCACCTATCCGCGACGCCGCCACGGACAGGACATCGACCGGCATGATTGGCGGCTGGCGAAGGACCGCCCACCGATGGCATGGCCGGGCGGTCACGCTGTCGCTGTGATGATGGTCATTCCCTGCGAATTCTACCCGCTCAACCCCACGAACAAGCCGTTCGGCCATCCGCGCGGGATGAAGACGCCCTATCCCGATCTCCGCCACTACACCACACGCGATTATGGCAACCGTGTGGGCGTCTATCGCCTGCTTGACGTGCTGCGCGAGCATGGGCTGAAGGCGACCTTTCCGGTCAGTGCCGCCCTGCTCAACAAGGCGCCGCCGCTTGTGGAGGCCATTGTTGAGGGCGGACACGAAATCGCCGCCGCCGGACTGCACACCGACGCCGTCCACTGGGGCGGCATGGCGCGGGAGGAGGAAGATCGTCTCATTGCTGAGACCCGTGTGGCCTTCGAGGCGAAGGGCCTCCATCCCAGCACCTGGATGAGCCCGGCGCGTAACCAGTCCCGTGCCACCCTCGACCTTCTTGCCGGGCATGGCTTCACCCGCTGCCTTGACTGGGAAACCGACCAGGTGCCCGAGCCCGCGCGCACTGAAACGGGCGAGGTGCTGACACTGCCGCTCCACAACGAACTCGAGGACGCCAAGCTCATTCTGGACCGCCGCCAGCATGAAGAATTGTGGGCCGATCAGGTGATCGAAGCGGTGGAATTCCTCAACACGGAAGAGGCGCGATACGGCGCTCAGATGCTGGGCTTCCAGGTCACGCCCTTCGTGATGGGACAGCCTTTCCGGATTCACGCCTTCCGGCGGCTGGCGGAAGGGTTTGCGGCAGACGAACAGCTCTGGTGCGCCACGGCGTCCCTGATTGCAAAGGCCTTCGAAGCACAGGTGAACCCATGACCCGCCGCGACCTCTTGCTCACAGGCGCTGCGTCACTCGCCCTCCCTGCCCTCGCCCAAGGATCAGCCTCCATGCGCTACACCGCCCTCGCCCTCCAGACCGTCTGCGATGCGGTCAACCAGGACACCTCGAAAGACGCCGCCCGGGCCCGCATGGACGCCGCCATTGCCCGGGTCCGTGGACAGATCGGCGCGGCGAAGGGCTTCCTGAAAGGGTTCAATGGCTATGACCTGAAGCTTGTCGTGTTGCCCGAATACTGGATGACCGGCTTTCCCCTCGGCGAGACGCGCGAAGAGTGGCAGGACAAGGCCGCCATCGACATGGACGGGCCCTTCGCGGAAAAGCTCGCTGGGCTTGCCCAGACCTTCGGCATCTATCTGTGCTCGAACCACTATGAGAACGATCCGAATTTTCCCGACCTGTATTTCCAGTCGAACGTGGTCTACGCGCCGAACGGGGACACCGTCCTGCGCTATCGCAGGATGATCTCGCTCTATACGCCTTCGCCCTATGATGTCTGGGAGCAATATCTCGACACCTATGGCGAGGATGCGGTCTTTCCGGTCGCAGACACCGAGATCGGCGTCCTGGGCACCGTGGCGTCGGAAGAGATCCTCTATCCGGAGATCGCTCGGTGCCATGTGTTCAAGGGCGCCGAGATACTGCTGCATCCGACATCGGAGGTCGGCGCGCCGACGCTGACGCCGAAACACATCGCCAAGAAGGCGCGCGCCGTGGAAAATATCGCCTATGTCGTGTCGGCGAATTCTGCGGAGATCATCGGCACGCCCGTGCCCCCGGCCTCAACCGACGGCATGTCCATCGTTCTGGACTGGTACGGCCGCACGCTTGCTGAAGCCGGTACGGGCGAGACACTGAACGCCAATGCCGTGCTTGACCTTGGGGCGCTGCGCGATACCCGCCGCAAGACTGGCATGACCAACACGCTCGCCAGGTTGCCGAATGCCGCCTTCGCCCCCGCCTATGGCCGGGCGACGCACGCACCGCCCGACCGGACCCCTGACGGCCAGATGATCGAGCGTTCTGATGCCATTGCCGGCCAACAGGAGGTGATCGACCGGTTGGTGCAGGCAGGAGTGCTCAAATGATCGACGCAAGCCAGCTTCCCGATGCGCCGCCCCACGTCGCGCCTCATCCCCAGATCTGTTATCTCGTCACGTGCAAGGATGATCCTGCCAAGTCCGAAACCCAGCGGGTGACCCACCTCGAAGGCCATCTTCGGCATGTCGAGCGCCACTGGAAACGCTACGTCGCGGCGGGACCGATCCGCGAACCGGGCGGGGAACGACTGGTCGGATCGGTGTTTCTCGTCCTCGCCGACTCGCTTGCCGACGCCACCGCGCTTATGGAAGGTGACCCCTACATCACCTGCGGCATGTACACTTCAATCGAATACAAGGAGTTCAACCTGTCGATCGGCCAGTTCATCGGCGGCAAGACCTGGGAAAGCCTCGACGCCATCCGGGACCGCGCGCTTGGCGGACCGCCGGCAAAGCGAGAATGATACCGACCGGTCACAGGAGGTGACGCTTGAGCAGACCACAATCACACACTACGGCTAAAGGCATGTCTGACAGCTCATCATTGGAACTGGACCTTTCGCCGGATCTCATCGACGAGACCGCGGCTGCGCCCCTTTACCAGCAGATTCTCGACCTGCTTCGCGACAAGATCGTGTCCGGGCAGATATCGCCCGGCGACCGTTTGCCCCCCGAACAGGAACTCACCAGCCTCCTCGGCGTGTCGCGCATCACCGTGAAGCGCGCGCTGAACGAACTCGCCGTTTCGGGCCTTGTGCGCCGCCACCGTGGGCGCGGCACGGTCGTCACCTTCGATCCCGCCGCACCGACCGTGAAGGCCAGTTTCGAGAACCTGATCGATGGCCTGACCCGGATGGGACTGAAGACCCGGGTCAGCCTGATAGATGTCGAGGACATCGAGGCTGGCCCACGCCTGTCGGAAGCACTGGAAGTCCCCGTGGGCACGCCGACCATACGCATCATTCGCGCCCGCCGACTGGAGGGCGAACCCTTCTCGCATCTCGTGACCCATATGCCCCGGTCTGTGGCGGCAGGTTTTTCGCGAGAGGAACTCGGCCATGAGAGCCTGATCGCCCTGCTCGACCGTGCCGGGCAGCGACCAGTGGAGGCGACACAGTCGATCACCGCCGAAGCCGCCAGTCCGGCCGTGGCAACGCATCTGGAGGTCGCTACGGGCGCACCGGTCCTGTGCATTCATCGGATCATGCGCGGGGCCAATCGACGGCCTGTCCAGGAGATCACCGCGACCTATCGCGCCGACCGCTTCCAGTATCAGATGCGCCTGACCCGGAATTCGGCCACCGACTGGCGCGGCGACAGCTAGACCACAGGCTCTGGTCATCACAGGCCCAAATGATATATCTTTTCCCGATCACTGGGAAAGGACTGGATTTGGCTCCCGAACTGGCGCTCCTGACGCTCTTGCATGTCGTGGTCTTTGTCTACTGGCTGGGCGGTGATCTCGGCGCTTTCTATGCCAGTCGCTTTCTCACCGCAGAAGGTGTCTCGCCCGATCGTCGGCTTTTGGCGGCGCGGATTGTCGGCGACGTCGACATGGCACCGCGCACGGCGCTCATACTCATGCTGCCGACGGGACTGATCCTTGCCCGCCAGACCGGCTATATCGACCTTGGCTGGACGCTTGTGTGGGCGACAGCACTGGTGTTCCTCGCGTGGCTTGCACTGGCCTGGTTCCGTCATCTGCGCCACGGCCGGGCCCCCGGCTGGACCGGCATGCTGGACCTGGGCCTGCGGTGGCTCACCATGGCTGGCCTCGTGGCAATGGCCATGGCGGCGCTCACCGGGCACGCAGACTGGCCACTCTTCCTTTCGGTCAAGCTGATCCTCTTGGCGGTTGCCATCGCCTTGGGCCTGCTGATCCGTCGCGTGCTGTCGCCGCTTGGCCCGGCGCTCGCGGCCCTTGCAGGCGGACAGGATGTCGCCACCGGCGAAGCGCAGCTTCGCACGCTCATGACCCGTGCGCGGCCACTGGTCATGATGATCTGGGCCTGTCTGCTTGCCGCAGCATTCATCGGCCTCTGGAAACCGATTTAGGAGAGAGAATTGTCGGACAATCTGCAAGCCATGGACGAATTGACCGGCGTTCTTCGCCAGATCCTCGGGCCCGACGGCATCAGCGTCGCGCCGGATGACCGGGAACTGATGAGCCAGGACATCTGGTCGAAGGGCACGGACGCCGCCTTCGTCGCGCGGCCGACAAGCCTTGAACAGCTCCAGCAGGCCGTCGCTGCCGCCCATGCCCGCGGCATCGCGCTGAATCCGCGCGGTGGCGGCATGAGCTACACCGGCGGTTATACGCCCGACCGTCCGCGCACCGGCATTCTCGACATGAGCGCGCTTGACCGTATCGTCGAGATCAATGCCGAGGACATGTACGTCACCGTCGAGGCGGGCTGCACCTGGAAGACGCTGAACGATGCCCTGGCTGAGAAGGGACTTCGCACCCCCTTCTGGGGACCGCTATCGGGCCTGACCTCCACAATCGGCGGAGGACTTTCGCAGAACAACGCCTTCTTCGGTGCCGGGACCCATGGGCCAACCGCCGAGAGCGTGACGTCCGTCGCGGTGGTCCTCGCCGACGGCACACTGGTGCGCACCGGCACCGCGGGGACCGAAGGCGGCAAACCCTTCTGGCGACACTACGGCCCTGACCTGACCGGGCTGTTTGTCGGCGATGGCGGAGCCTTCGGTCACAAGGCCGAAGCGAGCTTCCGACTGATCCCGGCACCGGAACACGAGGACTGGGCCAGCTTCGAATTCGATGCCCGCGATGACTGCGCCCGCGCCATGGCGCAGATGACGCGCGAGGGCCTCGCCTGCGAACTGTTCGGCTTCGATCCCAACCTGCAGCGTGTGCGCATGGCGAGGGCATCGCTTCTCTCCGACGTGAAGACTCTCGGTAAAGTGGTGTCCGGACAGGGTTCGCTGCTGAAGGGGCTGAAGGAAGGCGCACGCATCGCCATGGCCGGCCGGACGTTCATGGATGACGCCGCCTACTCGCTACACATCGTGGTTGAGGGTCGTTCGGCGGCGGGGGTGGCGGCCGACATGGACCGGCTGAAGGCCATTGCCCGGCAGCATCACGCCCGGAACATCGAGAACTCCATACCGAAGATCATCCGCGCCAATCCCTTCAACCCCCTGAACAACATGCTCGGGCCCGGAGGGGAACGCTGGGTGCCGGTCCACGGCATCGTTCCGCTTTCCGAAGGCCCGGACACCTGGGCGGAAATCGATGCCTTGTTCGCCTCCGTCGAATCGGAACTGGATCGACACCAGATCCTGACCGGCTACCTCGTCACGTCACTGTCGACGACCGGCTACCTGATCGAGCCGGTTTTCCTCTGGCCCGAAGAATTGCTGGCGATTCACGAAGCCAGCGTCGAAGCCACCTGGCTGTCGAAACTGCCGCGTCACGAACCCAACCCGGAGGCAACCGCCTTCGTGGCAGAGCTCAGGGAGAAGGTCATCGACATCTTCCGCAAGCGCGGCGGCGCGCACTTCCAGGTCGGGCGCTGCTATCCTTACACCGCGAGCCGGACAGACGGCACACGCGCGCTGCTTGAAACGCTCAAGTCTGCGCTCGACCCGGCTGGCAGGGTCAATCCCGGCGTTCTGGGGCTCGGCTGAACATGCGGGAGATGACAGCCAGGAATCCCCGCACAGGCGCGGCGGACTTTGCGTTTCAGGCCATGGAAGCTGCGGACGTGCAGCGGTCGGTTTCCGATCTTCGCGAGCGCCATGCCGACTGGGGCAATTTGCCCATTGAGGACCGCGCAGGGGCCCTGCTCAGTCTCGCCGACGCCCTGTCCCGGCACGCCCCGGCGATCTCCGAGGCGCTTTCCCTTGATACGGGGCGCCGGCGTGTCGCGCGGCTGGAGGTGGACGGCGCCATCGCCGCCATCAGGGGCTGGGCGGCGCAGGCCGGCTCACTTCTGCCGACCGGCTGGCAGCAGGGCCGCTCCATGGCCAATCTGCGCCACACCGCGCAGTTCCTGCCGCTCGGCATTGTCGGCGTCATTTCCCCATGGAACTTTCCCCTGACCCTGTCGATGATCGACACGGTGCCAGCCCTGCTCGCGGGCTGTAGCGTGGCGCTCAAACCCTCAGAGGTGACCCCGCGCTTTGCCGACCCCCTGGAAGCGGCCATCGCCGAAGCGGGATTGAGCGGTGTCTTCTCGATCCTTCTCGGCGACGGCGCGACAGGCGCGGCGCTCGTCGGTGCCGTCGATGCGATCTGTTTCACGGGCTCCGTGGCCACCGGGCGCAAGGTATATGCCGGCGCGGCCGAGGCCATGATCCCGGCTTTTCTCGAACTCGGCGGCAAGGACCCGCTGGTCGTCCTGGAAGGGGCAGACCTGGAGGCCGCAAGCGATGCCGCCCTGCGGGGCTCGGTGCTGTCCACGGGACAGGCCTGCCAGTCGATCGAACGCATCTACGTGGCGCGTGCGGTGGCCGAGGCGTTTGTTTCGCGGCTGCACGAGAAGGCCGAAGCCGTGCGCCTGAACTATCCCGATATTGCGAGCGGCGACATCGGTCCGGTCATTTTCGAAGGCCAGGCCGACGTGCTCACCGACCATATCGAGGATGCCGTTGCGAAGGGCGCTCAGCTTCTCACGGGCGGAAAGGTGGAAAACCTCGGCGGTGGGTTGTACCTGCGTCCCACGCTGCTGACGGACGTGAACCACGAGATGAAAGTGATGCGCGAGGAAACCTTCGGGCCGGTCATGCCCGTCATGGCCTTCGACACTGTCGAGGAGGCGGTGGCACTGGCCAATGACACCGCATACGGCCTGTCGGGCGCGGTCTTTGCCGGCACGCTGGAAGAGGCCGAGGCCGTGGGGTCGCGCATCGATGCCGGCGCCATCAGCCTGAATGACGCCGCACTCACCTCACTCTTCTACGAGGCCGAGAAGCACAGTTTCAAACTGTCGGGCCTCGGCGGATCGCGCATGGGGCCGGCGGGCTTCCAGCGTTTCCTGAAGCGCAAGGCCCTGATTGCCAATACCACGCGCCCGGCACCACTTTCTGTGTTTGCCGAGGATGCGGGATGAGCGAGGCACCCCTATACCTGTCGCGGGAAGGCAGCACGGCGACGCTGGTCCTGAACCAGCCGCTGAGACGCAATGCCGTCTCCAGCGACATGTGGGCGGCTATGCCGGAGCTTCTGGACGAAGCCGCCACCGACACCCGCGTGCGTCTCCTGCGCGTGAGGGGCGCTGGTGAGCATTTCGCCTCGGGCGCCGACATTTCCGAATTCGAAACCGTCTATGCCACCCCGGAAAGCGCAGCGACCTATTCAGCCTCGATTGCCAGGGCCCTCAGCGCTCTGGAAAGTTTTCCAAAGCCGACACTGGCCGTCATAGCAGGCGCCTGTGTCGGCGGGGGCGTGTCCATTGCCATGGCCTGCGACCTGAGACTGGCCGCGAACAATGCACGTTTCGCCATCACTCCGGGAAAACTCGGGCTCGTCTATCCCTATGACGATGTGCGCCGCCTCGTGGGCCGTATCGGCGAAGCGGCGGCGAAGGATCTTCTGTTTTCCGGACGCCTGATTGATACCGTTGAGGCGCTCCGGTTGCGCCTGGTTGACCGGGTGGGGGATGATCTCGACACGATGGTCGCGGACGTTGAAACGGGTATTCTCGCCAACTCCCAATGGTCGCTTCAGGCGATCAAGACGATGATCCGGCATGTCTCGGATGGCGCGCGAAGCGACGGGGAAGCGCTTTTTCTCTCCGCCTTTGCCGGGGACGACTTCCAGTCCGGTTACCGCGCTTTCCTGGCCAAGGAGAAACCCGACTTCAAATGGCGGGGGTGATTGCGGGAAGCCGTCCGAGCACTTTCTCGATTTCCGACGCTGCCACGAGGGTTTCCTGATCCAGACCGGCCGGCCCTATGACCTGCAAAGCCAGCGGGCGAGCCTCGTCGCTCAGCCCCGTGGGGATGGCCGTTGCGGGCAATCCGGCAAAGTTCGCCCATGCGGTGAAATCTGCCTGGTTCGCTGGCACGTCATCGTCCCAGGAAAAAGCGGTCTGCGGTGCGACGGGCGCGAGAACGAAATCGACCTGGCGAAAGAGCTCGCTGGCCGCCAGACGCAGCGCGCCGAGGCGTTCCAGTGCTGACTGGTACGCCGCTTCTGGCTGCCTTGCGCCCCATTCCATCATCGACCGGAACCCCTCGCTGAAGCCTTCAGGGCATGTCGACAATCGATCGGCGTGGATGCGCGCGGCCTCCCGCTCGGACACCAGCAGCCCCAGGCGGCGATCGGCGCCATAGGCATAGAGTGGCGGTTCGACCGGCAAGATACGTGCGCCGGCGCGGCGGAGCCTGGTCAAGGCTTCCGCGAAACCGGCCTCGACATCGGCATTGACATCGACATGGCTGCCCCAGTCCCAGAGGCCAAAACTGATCCCGGAGAGGTCGAGACTGCACGTCGTCGCTTCAGGCGTGCCTGCGAGCAGTTTCGTCATGGCAATCAGGTCCGCCACGCAGCGTGCATGCGGGCCGACATGGTCGAGCGTCCCCGATAACAGCCTGACCCCATCAAGCGGTATGAGACCCGGCGATGGCTTGTGCCCGGCACAGCCGCAATAGGCCGACGGTATCCGCACCGATCCCATCGTGTCGGAACCGAGTGCAAGCGGAACGAGACCCGACGCCACAGCCGCCGCCGACCCGCCGGACGAGCCGCCGGGCGTGTGGCCGGGCAGTCGCGGGTTTCCCGTGCGACCGAAGGCGGGATTGTCCGTGGTCGCGCCGAGCGCGCCCTCATGCATGTTCAGCGTGCCGAGGACAACCAGGCCAGCCCGGCGAAGTCGCTCCACCACAAGGGCATCATCGGTTGCAATGTCGCGGCGGTAGGCGGCAATCCCGGCATGATGGGCAAGACCGGCGACCGCGATGTTCGCCTTTACCGCGACCGGGACGCCGTCCAGCATCGAGGCGGGCTGGCCGGATGCCCAGCGCGTCTCGCTCGCCCTGGCCGCGCTGCGCGCCTGCTCAATGCTCAAATCATTGAAGGCCCCGAGCGCCGGGTCCAGGCGATGGATGCGTTCAATATGCATCTCCAGCACCTCAGCCGGCCCAAGCCGCCCGGACTGGAAGCGCTCTGCGAGGTCTGTGGCCGCGAGGGCGATGATGTCATCGCCGCTCACTTGAAGCGCTCGTCGATCAGTCGGATGGGCTTCTGGCGCACTTCGGTCTGGGTGAGCGGTGCGAGCTCGCCCGGTGCGGCGAGTTCGACACCGATCTCGATACCGATGGCGCGTTTCAGGATCGCCGAAAGGTCACTTACCACCTCGCCCGAACGCTCGCCGGTGACCTCCGCATGGACGGTAAACTCGTCGCGGCCCTGTTCGTCACGCACGGCCTTGCAGATGAATTCACCCGCAAAGGCCGGGTGCTCTTCCAGGACCGGCCCCATGGCCTGGGGAAAGATGTTGATGCCGCGAATCTTCACCATATTGTCCGAGCGGCCGAGGAAGCCCTCGACCCGCCGGAAATTGAGGCCCAGCTGGCTCTCGCCGGGCCTGACAGCCGTCACATCATGGGTGTTGAAGCGGATGATCGGGTAGATGTCGTCCTTGTAGAGACAGGTGACCACCATGTCGCCGCCCTCGCCATCGGCCACCGGCGCGCCGGTATCGATGTCGCACACCTCGAGAAACTGGGCATCCTCCATGACATAGAGTCCGTCGCGGTCCGGCCCCTCGCCGGCGATGCAGCCCGTGTCACCGACGCCGTACCAGTCGAAACACGCCGCCCCGCCCCAGGCCTCCGAAAGCGCCTGCTTGTCTTCCCGGCCGAGGTGTCCAGAGACCATGCGGATCTTCAGGTCCCTGACAGGATCGATGCCCTCCTCGACCGCCACACGGGCAAGCTTCTTGATGTAGTCGGCGAAGCCCACGATCACCGTCGCGCCGAAATCCTTCATCAGCTGAACCTGACGGATCGAGCGGGTCTCCACCCCGGTCCCGGCGCTCATGAAAATTGAGGACGTCCAGTGAATCACACTCTCGCGCACATAGTGGCCACCATTGATCATGCCGTGGCCGTAGACCGAGTGGACCACATCGTCGGGCCTGAGACCCTGGAAACGGTAGAGGCGGCCGAGCAGGAGGTTCTGGACTTCGCGGGATTTCGGGCCGAAAAGCAGGACCTGGGGCGTCCCGGTCGTGCCGGACGTGGTGTGCATGATGACCGGCGGTCGCGCGCCGGGGCCGTAGCCCTCGAAGCCGGCAAAGTCGCCGAAGGGAGGATGCTCGGCGATCGAGGCCATGATGTCTGACTTGTCGAAGACCGGCAGCTTGTGCAGGTCTTCGAGGCCCCTGATGTCTCCGGGCTCGATGCCTTGGGCGCCCCAAAGCCGGCGGTAGAAACCGGTTTGCCAGGCGCGATCCATAAGCCGCGCGAACAGTTTCTCCTGGTGAGCACGAATTTCATCGCAGCTCTTCTGTGCGAAGGCGATGAAGTCCTCTCCCACGGGATGATCGGACTGCATGGCTGCCCAGTCCACACTGTTGAAATAGGTATTGTGACCGTCGGTCATGGATGGCCCTCCCCGCTGGCGAGCCGTGTGAGGATGCTCACATCCTCGACGCTCTCCAGATTGTTGACGTGGTGGATGATGTTTTCGGCAATAGCCTGCGCCCGGTCACCGGACCAGCGCTCACGCACGCAGGAACGAAACTTCGCCTCGTTCTGCGCCGCGCTCAAAGGGTCATCGGGTGAGCCAAACAAGGTGTCGATGCTCTCCACGATATCGGCACCGGTCCTTCGGCGCAGGTGCAGGGTCTGGGGTGTGAAGGCGGCCGGGTTCGGGTCTCCGTCATCGCGCACCGCGATGCGCTCACCGAGCGCGCGAACCAGGCGGTTGTCGAGGGCATGATCGGAGAAATCGCCGAGCCCCACCTCCCCCTTCAGATAGGCGACGGCGCCGGAATACTGAAAGCACAGCCGGGCATAGTTGGCGTCCATCTCCGGCTTGAGCGGGCGTCCGACGAGGCGCTTGATCAGGGGCGGTGCCAGCAGTTCCAGTCGCACCACCTCATCGGCGGCGACGCCGTGGGCCCGCATCTTCTGCATCAGGACGATACCGCCCTGCGCCGCCCTTCCGGTGGGAAACGGCTTGTGGCTGACCTCACTGATGCGATGAACCGTGCCCAGGCTTGCCAGCACGGGGGACAGGTCCCATTCCTCCTCGAAGAGCGGCAGGTAGCCGAAGGGGCCATCGAGCACGGCCTCCGGCCCCTCGACGCCAAGGGCGGCCAGTTCGCTGGCCTTCACTGCACCACTGGCGGCATTGGCAATCTGGACCGGAAGGGCGGGCTTGCCCTCGACATGGGCCTGCATCGTGCCTGAGGTGAAGGCAAGCGCGTTACCAATACCGTTGCGGGTATCTGCCGGCGAGAGGCGGGCGAGCTTGCAGGCACCAAGCGTTGCGCCGAAAATCCCCGCCGTGGCCGGCCGGAAAAAGCGGATCGGGCTTGTGGCGGCGACACCAAGGCCCGTTGCCATGTCAACGGCGACGCTGATCGCCGCGCCGAACTCGGGCCCGCTCACCCGGCCGCGCGTGTCTGCCGTGGCCAGCAGCGCCGCGAGAATGGTCGCCATGGGGTGCACCACCGCAGGCTCATGGACACAGTCGAATTCCTGGCAGTGGATCTGGAAGCCATTGACGAAGGCGACGTCCCGCGCACGCCCGGTGCCGCCACCAAGACATCGCGCTGGGCCGCCTTCGACATGGGAGCCAGCTCCCGCCACATCGCGGATGGGATGGGCCAGTGGTGCCACGCTGCCGGCGATGCCGACCCCCAGCGTATCGAGCAGGAACGTCTTGACCGCCCCGCGCGCCGTTTCGGGCAGGCTGGTCCAGTCTGTCGCGCGGGCGTGTTCGATGAATGCATCCACCGAAGCGCTCATGGCAGATGCTCCAGGAACCGGCTGAGCTTCCCGGTTGACCGGAGTTCCCGAATGGAATCGAAAAAGGCGGCCGTGTCCGCCGGCGCCTGTATGCCTGCCACACCGATAAGCATGCGGGCCTTTTCCGCCAGCGTGTCTTCGGCGACGGGGTTTTCCGGATCGCCCCAGGCATCGGGCACGGCATAGACCTTTCCGCCCGTTCGCAACTCCGCGCCGTAACGTGCGGGATAGGCGGAGGTGTAGGGCTCGCCCGCCTGCACCGTGATACGTCCGCGCGACCCGGCATATTCCGCGATGGCGGGCGGCTCGAAGTGCTCCAGTCCCACCTCCTCCGCCAGGAGCGCGATGGCGACGGCATGCTGGATGGAGAATTTCGCCTCGATCACCGTCTCCGGCTCCGGACGATCGCAGAATTTGACGGCGTCCGGATAGGTGATGATCTCGATCGGACCGGACGTGTCGTCTTGCCTGGCAAGGCGGGCGGCATCGATCGCAGCATGGGCGTGGCGACAGGCCGGCCAGGGTTTGAAACTCACCTGATGGATCAGCCAGCCGCCATTCAAGCCGTGCAGAACAGCCCAGGGATTCGCCTCGGGACATGTGGCGGCAAAGAAGCCCTGCGCGCCCTCGAGAATGGACAGCGGTCCGCGCAAACCCTGCGCCGCCAGGCGGGCCGCATCCAGTCCCGCGCGGGCCGCATGGGCGGTGTGGAGTTGCTTGCCGCTGCTTCCGGGATCATGGCGGGTCTGCCAGAAGCCCGTTGCCTGGCTCACCGCAAGCGACATGGCCGCCGCGCGTCCTTCGGCGTCCAGCTGCAGCATCTCGGCGGCGGCCGCCGCCGCGCCGATGGGCCCACAGGTCCCTGTGGAGTGCCAGAGCGCGTAGTGGCCCGCTCCCGTGGCGCGGCCAAGCCGGATCGTGGCTTCATAGCCGCGCACGATCGCATCAAGCACCCTATGCCCGTCACCTTCGCCGGCCAGTGCCAGCGCCGCCGGAATGATCGTCGGTCCGCAATGCAGGATGGCGCGCTTGTCGACATCGTCCATTTCGAGGATGTTGCCCAAGGCGCCCCACGCAAAGGCACGGCCCGGGGCATCCTGCCCGGCCATGTCGAGGAATCCGCGACCAACGGGTTCAGCACTTCCCGCCAGTGCGCATCCTGCCCAGTCCATCAGGTGCAGAAGGGCCCGGTCCCGGTCGAAATCCGTCACCGGCGCGGACAGCTCTTCAGCCAGCCGCTCAAGGATTGTCGCCTCTGCACTTTGTCCGGACATATTCATGCCCTAGCATGAGCTTTGCGCGCATTGAACCGGGAAAACCGTGGACGGAGCGAAAATTGAGCGAACAGGCCATACTCGACGCATTCAAACGATTGAAAGCCGACGCCCCCGCGCACGGAAACAAGCACCGCATCTACGTGGCCGGGTGTTCAGGAGCGCCTCTGGCGCTCTACCGGGCCCTGCAAACCGCGCCGGAACTTGCTGCCGACACGGTGTTCCTTGGCGTGTGGATACCCGGGGTGAACCAGGAAGACTGGGCCGGGCTTCATCCCACGGCGGAGGCGGAATCCATCTTCCTGTCCCCGGCGGTCCGGGCCAGTTTCGAAGCGGGACGCTTCAGGTTCTTCCCCTTCAGCTATCTCCAGGCCTGGCGGTGGCTGCTACAGACACCACTCGATGCCGCCGTTGCGGTCACTGCGCCCGGTGGACCGGGCGGCCAGAGCCTGGGGGTCTCACAGGACTTCACCCCTGCCATATTCGAGCAGCGCAAGATCCCGGTCCTCGTGCTGCGCAATGCGCACATGCCGAAGCCACGCGATGGCTGTTTCATCCTGCCAATCTACCCCAACGACAAGCAGCATGTCATCGACGACGAAACACCGGTCCTTACCATGGACCAGAAGCCACTGGACCAGAGGTTTCTGGCCATCGGCCGCCGGATCGCCGGCCTCATCGAGGACAGCACCCGGCTCCAGTTCGGGCTCGGAAACGTGCAGGCGGCTGTGCTGGACGCGCTCAGGGATCATCGCGGGCTCAGGATCCATTCCGGAATGATCAGCGACCCCGTAACCCAGCTGCTCGATGCCGGCGCCCTCGCCGACCACCGCGAAGCGATCAAGACCGGCGTGGCCCTCGGCACAAAACCCTTCTATGAGCGCATGGCAAATGAAGACCGTGTGCTTTTCAGGCCGGTGCCTCACACCCACAGTGCAGAACTCATTAACAAGTCGCCGCTGCGCTTTGCCGCGGTGAATTCGCTGATCGAGGTTGATCTTTTCGGACAGGGGAACGCGGAGTTCATCGGTAGCCAGCAGGTTTCGGGTGCCGGTGGACTGGTGGAGTTCGCACGGCCCCATGGCGGGCTGGCGACGGGGCAATCGATCCACGCCCTCGTTTCGACGGCGAAGGGTGGAACGGTCAGCCGGATCGTCCCGAGGCTGAATCCCAATGCGGTGTCACTGACCCGGCATGATTTGCGCACGGTGGTGACCGAGCATGGCGTGGCGCAGCTTGAAGGCACCGACATCGACACGCGTGCCGAACGTCTCATCTCCATTGCCGATCCGGGTCATCGCGACCACCTCGCCCATGCCTGGGACGCCATGCGGAGACAAATGTGACCGAAGCCCCCCTTTACCGACAGATTGCCGAACAGCTTCGTACCGAGATCCGTTCGGGCCGGCTGGCGCAGGGGACACAATTGCCGACGGAGATGGCACTTTGTGAAACCCATGGCATCTCGCGTCACACGGCACGCGAAGCGCTGCGTATCCTGACCGAGGACGGCCTGATCACACGCAGGCGCGGCGCCGGAACGATTGTGTCGCAGACCCGCGCACCGGCCTTTGCACAGACGCTCGGCGATTTCGATGACATCCTGCAATACGCTCGCGACGCCCGTTTTGTCTGTCAGGCAATGGCGCCGGCCGAGGCCGAGATGCTTGACGCCCTCGGCCTGACCGGCGCGTTCATCCAGTATACCGGCCTGCGCCAGGCGCGGCATGAGCCGCCGCTGGCCCTGACGCGGGTCTTTGTCCGGGCCGAGATCGCGCCGGACCTGAAGACGGTCAACGGGCTGGAAGGCTCCATCTCGGAATGGCTGGAAGCGACCCATGGCGTCGGGATTGTGCGCGTGGCGCAGCGCATGGAGGCGGTCGCAATTTCGCGCGCCGATGCTGCGCGACTGGACGTCGGGAGCGACACGCCGGCCCTGCGCACGATCCGGCGCTACCGTGACGCCGGCGGAACCATCATCCAGCTTTCCGAAAGCCTCCATCCTGCAGGCCGCTTTGCCTACGAGATGCGCCTGGAACGGGGGGTGTGAGACGATGGTTCCGTTACCACCGGGAAGCCTGCACGTTTCGGGACCAGGCTGAACAGCCGCGCACAAACCAGACATGCGCCAGCACCTCTGCCCGCAGCTTGTTTGAGTTGACCCCCGCTGAGCCTCCGGCTCCGCGATGGGTCGCGCCGCTCTTTTTGTTTGTTTCCGTATCGCTTCGCTCACTTGAAACGCGCTCAGGGCTGCTGGCCAGCACCTTTGCCCGCACCGTCAGGGACGGTCCGGCAAAGTGCGG
>CAZXWB010000018.1:0-20910 GCA_964644395.1 uncultured Hyphomonadaceae bacterium
CCCGGTCGGGCATGGGAGCCCGCGTTCCCGTTTCCGCGTCTCCCGTGCCCGTGACGCATGAAGGACAGTCCTGGACCGGCGTCACCGCCGCAGGCGAAGTCACTACGCGCGTCCACGGCTCACGGCGATGTCAGAACAAGTTGTCTTTGCGCCCCTGCGCGGAGCGGCTACAGCCCGTCGCCATGACCGCGCCCGTGTCCGTCATCATTCCCTGCCTCAATGCGGGGCTGCACCTGCCGTGCTGCCTCGCCGCCCTTGGTGCGCAGGCCGGTGACCCGCTGATCGGCGAGATCATCGTGAGCGATGGCGGTTCCGAGGATGACACCATGGCCGTCGCCAGGGCCGCTTGTGCGGTGATCGTCAATGCAAGCCGGGGGCGGGCGAAGCAACTCATCGCCGGGGCTGCGGCGGCGCGCGGAGACTGGCTGCTTTTCCTGCACGCCGACACCGCGCTCGGCGCGGGCTGGCGGGAGGCGGTGGCCAGCCATATCGCAGCCGGTGAGCACACCGCCGGCGTGTTCCGCCTCGCCTATGACGCCGACCATGACCAGGCGCGCTGGCTTGCGGCGCGGGCGAACCGGCGCACGCGCTGGTTCGGCCTGCCCTATGGTGACCAGGGGCTGCTCATTTCCCGTAGGCTGCATGACCGCCTGGGTGGTTTTCCCGACCAACCGCTGATGGAGGATGTGGAGATCGTCAGGCGGATCGGACGCAGCCGGCTCACAGTGCTCGACGCCGAGGCCGTCACCAGTGCGGAGAAATACGAGCGCGACGGCTATCGCAGGCGCGCCTATCGCAATGGCTGGCTGACCTTTCGCTACCTGCTGGGCGCTACGCCCGAAAAGCTGGCGCGCCACTATGACTGAACCTTCAAGCCGCACGCTGCTCATCTTCGCCAAGCCGCCGCGCATTGGACTGGCCAAGACCCGTCTGGCGCGCTCGCTCGGCAGTCAGGCCGAGGCGCAGAGGATCAATTGCTTCTGTGCCGTGCGCACCTTCCGCGCCGCCCTGGATCCGCGCTGGCAGACGCGCCTCTATGCCGCGCCCGACAAGCACCTGGCCGACACGCTGGGCGGAGCCTGGCCGGCCCATGTGCCACGCTACCGACAGGGCCGCGGCGGTCTGGGAGAGCGGCTGGCCAGGGGCCTGAGGGAAGCGCCAAAGGGGGAAGTGGTGTTCATCGGCACCGACGCGCCGGGCATATCGAAGGCGCTGATCTGGCAGGCCTTCCGCGCGCTCGGTCACCATGAGGCCGCGGTCGGCCCGGCCAGCGATGGCGGTTTCTGGTTGCTGGCGCTGGGGCCGCGCCTGCGGGACCCGACCCTGTTCGACGGAGTGCGCTGGTCCCATTCCGAAACGCTGAACGATCTGCTGGGAAGGCTTTCCGACCGGCGCGTGGCCCGCCTGCCGACCCTCATCGACGTGGACGAGGCCGCAGACTGGGCCGCCTACTGCTCGTCGCGGACCACCGGCGCGGGCTCGCGCTGCACCGCATAGTTCGGGACCTGGTCCTTCGGGGTCACGGTGCGGACCTCGGGCGCGATAGGGGTCAGCGGCGCTGGGTCCCTGTATTCCACGCGCGGGACGGGCTTGGCTCCCGGACGCGGCGCAGTGGCCTCCGCACCGCCCATCAGTTCGCCACCGCCTTCGGCATTGCGGGCAACAAAATCCGCCGAAACCGGTTCGAGGAAGGCGGCCTCATGGGCCGGCGAGATCCCGGAAATGGCACTCGGATCGCGCTCCGGCACGCCGATACCGGCCTTCAGTTCGCAGCGCGGCGCCTGGATGTTGCTGTCATAGACAATGAAGCTGAACGATCCGCAGGCCCGGTCCCGGGCACAGGCCACCGCGCAGGCTTCCGGCGTTGTCCCGCGGGTCACCTCGTACATGCCGCCGGACCGGTAGGTGTTTTCTTCCAGGAAGATGCCCTGGGCGCCGGCAGCGGCGGTCAGCAGCGTCCCCGTCAGGGCGAAGGCGGCGAGAAGGGGCGTCAGGCGCATGGTGCGGGGCTCCGGTCAGGGCATAATCTGTCGGGTAGAGCCTGCCGCAGGGACGTTAAGGAAGCGTTTGCCGCTCAGCCCTCGATCATTTCGCGCTTTTCTTCCAGTTCCAGCCATTCCTCCTCGGCGGCCTCGAGCTCTGAGCGCAGGGATTCCAGCTTCCTGGAGAGCGCGTTGAACGCTTCGGCGTCGCGCGAGAAGAAATCCGGATCGGCCAGGGCGGCCTCGGCAGCCTCGATCTCGCCGGTGAGTTTCGGGATCAGCGTGTCCAGTTCCTTCAGCCGGTAGCTGTCCTTGTAGCTCAGCTTTTCCGGCTTTGCGGGCTTCGGTTTGGCGGCTGTCGATGATGCCCGTTTCCCGCCGTCCGGACGGGCCTTGCCTGCGGTCCTGACGCCTGCAAGCTGTTCCAGCGCATCGCTGTAGCCGCCGGCGGTCTCGATCCATTTGCCGGGCGCGGTCCAGTTCAGGCACGAAGTCACCACGCCGTCGAGAAAGGCGCGGTCATGGCTGACAATGATCAGCGTGCCTTCATAATCGGCGAGCATGTCCTCGAGCATGTCGAGCGTGTCCATGTCGAGATCATTGGTCGGCTCGTCCAGCACCAGCACGTTCGACGGCAGGGCAAGCGCCAGCGCGAGCGTCAGCCGGTTGCGCTCGCCGCCCGACAGTGCGCCGACGGCCTGGCGCAGCTGGTCCGGCTTGAACAGGAACTGCCGGGCATAGGCGCCGACATGGCGCGGCTTGCCCTGCACCATGATCTGGTCACCGCCCTCCGGCGCGAGTGTCTCCCAGAGCGTGTCCTTGGGTTTCAGGCGTTCGCGCGTCTGGTCGAGATAGGCCAGCGACATGTTCCTGGCGTTGTAGACCGAGCCCGCATCCGGCTCCATGCGCCGGAACATGAGTTTGAGCAGCGTCGACTTGCCGACACCGTTCGGGCCGACAATGCCCAGCCGGTCGCCGCGCAACAGGCGCAGGTCGAGCCCCTGAACGATGGGCAGGGGGCCGTTCGGCGTGTCGAACACCTTGGTCAGACCCTTGATGTCGATCACCTTCTTCGAGCTCTGGTCGCCAATGTCGGCGCTGATATCGGCCTGGGCCTTCACCTGTCCGAGCTCTGATTTGCGCTTGCGGCGCTCCGCGCGCATGGCGTGGACCTTGGACAGCCGGCCCTGGTTGCGCTTGCGCCGGGCCGTGACGCCGCGCGCCATCCAGCGCTCCTCGGCCTTCAGTTGCGTTTCGAGCTTGGCGAGCGCCTTTTCCTCCTCATCCTCGATCCGTGCGGCCCAGTCGAAGAATTCCGAATAGCCGCGATTGTGCTGCCAGACCTGACCGTGTCGGAGCCAGATGATGTTGGTGGAGACATTCTCCAGGAAGGTCCGGTCGTGGCTGACCAGAAGGAGCGCGCCGCGGAAGGATTTCAGCCGGCGCTCCAGCGCCTCGATGGCGGGAATGTCGAGATGGTTGGTCGGCTCATCCAGCAGCAGGATGTCGGGATCGGCGGTGAAGGCGCGCGCCAGGGCCGCACGCTTCACCTGTCCGCCGGACATCGTGCTTATCTCCATGCCCGGGTCGAGGCCGAGCGCCATCAGTTCGCCCTCGGCGCGGTGGGTTTCGTGGGCATCCACGGCGGTCAGGTCGGCGCTGGCGAAATCGGTGAGATTGTCGAAGGCCGACAGGTCCGGTTCCTGTTCGAGATAGACCGCATGCATGCCGGGCTGGCGCCAGCTTTCGCCACTGTCGGGCTCGATGCGACCGGAAATGATTCGCATCAGGGTCGATTTCCCCGCACCGTTGCGTCCGACCAGCGCGCAGCGTTCGCCCCGGGCCAGGGTCATGGACAGCCCCTCGAAGAGAGGCTTGCCGCCAAAGGACAGCGAAATGTCGTTCAGGGTGAGCAGGGGAGGCTGGGCCATGGACCGAGCATGTAGTCTGCATGGGGCAAGATGAGAAGCACCACCGGTGCTGCGCGATTCAGCTGCCGAAATCCCCGAACACCGCATCGGCCGCCAGTCGCCCGGACATGGCCGCCATGGGCACGCCGGCGCCGGGATGCACCGATCCGCCCGCCAGATAGAGCCCCGGCAGCCTGGAATGGGCGCCGGGGCGGTTGAAACTGGCAAACGCGCCATGGTTCGCCCGGCCATAGAGCGCGCCGCCGGTGCCCGGAAACAGGGCCTCGAAGCCGTCGGGTGCCGTTATCACGCCATTGCCGGCGGACCGCTCCACCACCAGTCCGCAGGCCTCCAGCAGCCCGAAGGCGCGGGCCTCCAGCTCGGCGCGCTGGCCGGGCGAGAGCGCTGCGCGGTCGCCATCGGCGGGCGCATTTATCAGGGCCAGCAGGCGTTCGCGGCCCTCGGGTCTGGCATCGCCGATTCGGTCCTGGGCGCAGACATAGACCGTCGGCGCATCGGTTACGGTGCGCGCCTCGAACACGGCGCGGAATTCGCGCGCATAATCCTCGGCAAAGAAGACATTGTGATAGTCGAGATCGAAGCCGGAGGTTTTCGTGTTCAGGCACCAGGTGACTGCCGACAGGGATCGCTCGCCACGCGGCAGGGCCTCGGCGGCCTTTCGCGCGCGCTGGCCCAGCAGGCCGTCGCTCAGCGCCGCGCTGGCGCCATTGAAGACGACCGCATCGGCGCGCAGCATCTCTCCGCCGGCCAGCCGGACCCCGGTGGCCCGTCCGCCGTCCACCAGGATCTCCTCGACGTGCTCGTTGTAGCGGTATGTCGCGCCGAGCCCCGCACCGAGGGTCTCGATCGCGCCGGCGACGGCCCGCATACCGCCCTCGACCAGCCAGACGCCCTCCTGTTCCACATGGGCGATCAGCATGAGCGTGGCGGGTGCCTTCATGGGGCTTGAGCCGACATAGGTGGCATAGCGCCCGAACAGCTGGCGCAGGCGGGGATCGCTGAAATGCCGGCCAAGCTCGGCCCAGAGCGTGGAGAAGGGCTTGGTCTGGAACATGTCGCCCATGTTCAGGAGGCCCACCCGGCGCATGAGCTCCAGCGGCGAGGGGCGCTGGGCGGCGATGAAGGTGGTCTCCAGCGTCTTGTAGACCTCGCGTGCCTCGTCCATGAAACGGGTGAAGGCGCGGGCCTCTTTGCCCCCGGCGAATTCGCCGATCGCGTCGGCGCTCTCCTCCACCGTGGCGTAGAGGTCGAGCGTCCCGCCGCCGCGCCAGGCATGGCGGGCGAGCGTCCGGGCCTGGGTGAGGTCGAGCGCCGTCTCGAGGCTTGCGCCGGCATCGCTGAAGAACTCCTCGAAGACCGGTTTCATCGTGAACACCGTCGGCCCGGCATCGACATGGGCGCCATCGACCTCGACCTGGCGCATCTTGCCGCCGGGCGCGCCGGCGCGTTCCAGAACCGTGACACCGACGCCGCGGCGGGCCAGGTCGACGGCCGCCGTCAGCCCGCCAATCCCGGCGCCGACAATGATTACATGCCTGTCTGTCATTCGGCGGGCACTTTCCGGCGCTTGAAGGGCGCAGCGACCTTGGCCCGGTGGTGGATGATCAGCCAGAGGCCGATGATGAGCGGCACCGCCCAGAGCACCGGCGCGAGCGCCAGTTCCGGAACCAGGCGCACCGCGCCGAAGGCGAAGAAGGCGGTGTAGACGCTGATCCCGGTGCCGATCAGCGCCTTGATGTGCTCGCGTATCCAGTCGACCGGGCCCGGCTTGCGCCACATGAACCAGAGATTGGTCGCGACCGTGGCAAAGCCGACCAGCGAGATTCCCACCATCATGGGCTGGCCGATCATGACCCCGCGCACGGCACAATTCGTCGCGGCCATGAGGAGAATGCCCTGCAGGGCGACATTGTGCCAGGCGGAGTTCCTGGCATGGTCGAGCCGGTTGCGGATGGCCAGGCGCCCGTACCAGGCGAGGTTGATGGTGAGGATGGCAAGATAGAGCATCATCCAGCCGAAGATGCCGCGAATCGTCTCGGCATCACCGAATTGCGGATGGCCGTCGAGGTGTGGATGGGTCTCCAGCGGCGCGAGCAGGCTGAGCATGGACAGGACAATGGCCGAGCTCGCCGTGGCCAGCATGAGCCAGATGAAGACCCGCCCGGCCCGCCGGTGCAGGGGGGATGCCTTCTTGGTCGCGACGGGGATCCAGAAGCCCACGAGGCCCGGCGCCCCGGTGATGATGTGCAGGGCGACAAAGGCCTCAAAGGCGTGGTGCGCGCTCAATGCCATGGTATCAGACCCCCATGAGTGAAACCGCTGTGCCCTTCGTCCCGCCCTATCCGGCCGAACGCTCGCCGCCACTGGCTTTCCTGCGCATGGTCGCGCGCGGGGATGGCGACCTGCTGAGCCTGATGCCGGGAAAGATCTACCGCATGAAGTCGGGCTATCTCGGCCTGTCGCGGCGCTCCACGGTCCTGTTCAACGACCCCGACGATGTGCGCGCCATCCTGAACGATCCCGGCGGCGTTTTCCCGAAATCCGACCTCATGGTGAACGCGCTTGAGCCGCTCATTGGCGATTCGGTCTTCACCAGTGATGGCGACACCTGGCGGCGCCAGAGGGCGATGATCGACCCGGCCTTTTCGCATATGCGCCTCAGCGTGGCCTTCGCGGCCATGCGCGCGGCGGTGGACGACAGCCTGCCGGACCTGCGCGCCAGGGCCGACAGCGGCGAGCTGATCTCCCTCGACCAGGCCATGGGCCATGTCACCGCCGACGTGATCTGCCGCTCGGTGTTCTCGGTGTCGCTGCAATCGGAGGTCGCGCGCGACGTTTTCGAGGATTTCGCGGTCTTCGAGAGCGATGTCGCCCAGGTCAGATTCCTGCGGCTGGTCTTCGATCCGGCCTGGAAGAAGGTGCCCCAGAAGCCCGGCGTGCTTGCCGCCTGTGCACGCATCCGCCAGCATATCGGCGCGCTCATCGACACCCATCTCGCAGCGGCGCCCGGCACCCATGACGACATTGCCAGCGCCGTGATCGCCTCGCGCGACGCCGAGACCGGTGAGCCTTTCACGCGAGAGGAGCTGATCGACCAGCTCGGCGTCTTTTTCCTCGCCGGCCACAAGACCACGGCGAGCGCGCTGACCTGGCTCTTCTTCGTCCTGGCGACCCGGCCGGAGCTGATGGCGCGGCTGCGCGCGGAAATCGATGATGCCGGTGAGTTGGGCGCCGGGACGCTGAAGGCGCTGCCCTTCACCCGCGCGCTCTTCCGCGAGGCGCTGAGGCTCTATCCGCCGATCACCTTCATGCCGCGCGTGGCGCTGCGCGATACTGAGATCGGCGGCACGCGGGTGCGCCGCGGGGCCATCGTGATGATCTCGCCCTGGTCCATGCACCGCCATTACGCGCTGTGGGACGCGCCCCATCGGTTCGACCCCGACCGTTTCATGCCCGACCGTGAAAAGCAGATCGTGCCCGGCAGCTTCATCCCCTTCGGCGCGGGCCCGCACATCTGCATCGGCGCGGGATTTGCCCAGCTCGAAAGCGCGCTCATCCTTGCGGAATTCGCCCGTGCCTTCGATTTCGAGATCGAGGCGCCGCACCGGGTCCGTCCCGTGGCGCATCTGACCACGCGGCCGGCGAGCGAGATCAGGATGCGTGTGCGGCATCGGCGCTGACCTCCTGAGGGTCGGGTTGCAACGTTTCAGGGCGCCACTGGATGTCATGGGTGGCCGCCTCGCCGAAGCTCATGCCCCTGAACATCACCCGGCTGAGAACCGGCCAGGACATGGGCGTCATCAGCAGGAAGGGCAGGGGGTCGCGGAGTTCGAAGAGCACGTCCTTCGATGTGACGAGATGGCCCAGGCGGCGGGAGGCTTCGCGCAGCTTGCCGGTGAACAGCGCGGCGTAAACCTCCGTCAGCCCGGTGTGTCCCTCCTGCAGCTTCCGCTTCGGTTTCAGCTGCGACCCGACCGGCAGCGCCGCGCCCGTCACGAAGGCGGCAAGGGTCCCATGGCGCACGAAGTGGACCCCGCTTGTCAGGCGCGGATTGCATTCGATGGCATAGGCTGTCCCGGCCTCGTCGATGATGAAGTCGAAACTGATGAAACCGTCGAAACCCTTCGCGGCAACGAAGGCTTCCACCCAGTCGACGACCTGGGGGGCGTCATCGACCCGGATGAAGGACACCGCCGTCGTGCCGGACATGATGCCGCCCTCATAGGCCACGGTGACCAGCGCCTCGCCGCCGCGCGCGAGCGTGAAACTGCTGACATGGCGACCATGGATGCGGCGCTGGACGAGATTGTCGGCGGACACATCGCCGCTGCGCAGTGGCTCACCCGCCCGGCGCAGGCGCAGGCCGTTGCCGGAACTGCCGTGGACGGGCTTGATGACATGATCGGTCCGCGCCGCCAGCGCGGCCGCCTCGGCCCGGTTGGCGCGGTGGGTCTCCGGCACGGCGAGGCCGAGCTCACGGGCGCGGTCTGCGAAATGCAGCTTGTTGCCAAGCACCGCCAGCGTTGGTCCGTCGGGGCCGAACAGGTGTGTACCGGATGGCAGGCTGCCAGCCAGTGGGGCGAGTTGGGGCGCCTCCTCGGAGACCGGCACCACGAGATCGATTCCCTCGCCGATGATGATGTCCAGCAAGTCCCGGCAATAGGCGCCCGGGTCGGTGTTCGGCGCGGTGACCTTGAAGCTGCGTTTGACCGCACGCGAGGGTTTGCACAGATGGCTACCATAGGGATCGGCCACGAAAACCTTGCAGCCGGCGCGCTTCAGGGCCCTGGCGAGTTCCAGCGCCTTGGGCAGGCGACCGAGGGTCAGAAGCACGCGGCTTGGAGGGGATTCGGTCTGGCGCATCACTCACGGTTTACATTGGCGACTGTCCAGTCCAGTTTACGCATATCAGGCCGGACTGGCCAGCGGCATTCCGCTGCAGGTTGAAATGGAGTGCCCATGGCGGTGCTGGAAAAGGATGAGCGTGTCATCCTCGTCGATGACGAGGACAGGCCCCTGCGCGATGGTGACAAGATCGGCACGCACCTTGAGGGTGCGCTGCACCGGGCATTTTCGGTTTTCCTTTTCCGCCCCGACGGTCGCCTGTTGATCCAGAGACGGGCGGACTGCAAGTACCATTCCCGCGGGCTCTGGGCGAATTCCTGTTGCGGGCATCCACGTCCGGGCGAGACCAGCCAGGCCGCTGCGGAGCGTCGCCTGACCGAAGAAATCGGCATCCGCGCCGCCCTGTCGCACGGTTTCACCACGCGTTACCGCGCCGAGCTCGAAGGCATGATGGTCGAAAACGAGATCGTGCACCTGTATTTCGGTGTCTCCTCGAAGCCCTGCAGGCTGAACCCGCAAGAGGCAAGCGCGAGCCAGGATGTCACCCTTGAGGCGCTGCGCGATCGCATCTCAGCCCGCCGGCATGATTTCGCCGCATGGCTGCTGCACTATTTCGAAGCGCATTATGACAGCCTGGTTTCCTGCCGTGATCGGTTGCTCAACCCTTCCGATGCCCTGTAAGGTCTTGACGAACGGGGCTCAGAAAGGTCTTGGCGAGGTGGGTAATCAACCTACCATGATGCCCGGGTAATAGGTTTGATGAGGAGGACAATCCCTTGACGAAACTCAAAACACTCATGCTCGCCGGTGCCGGCTCGCTCGCCCTGGCGCTCGCCGCCTGCGGTGGCGGCGGTGAGACTGCTGGCGAGGAAGAGGCCAGCAACAACACGCCGGCGCCGACCGAGACCGCGAGCAATGAAGCCGAGCCGGCGCCGGAGCCGACGCCTGAACCGGAACCCGAGCCCGAGCCGGAACCCGAGCCCGAGCCGGAACCTGAGCCCGCGTCTTCCGAGAGCGATTATGCCTACAGCCTGAACGCCGATGGCATGTATGAGGTCGCCGGCCTGATGGGCGACCCGGCCAAGGGCCAGCGCGTCTTCACCCAGTGCCGCTCCTGCCACGCCGTGGCGCCGGGCCGGAACATGGTTGGGCCGTCGCTCTACCAGATCGTCGGGCGGAATGCCGGCTCCATCGAGGGCTTCCGTTATTCCGACGCGAATGCGGGCTCCGGAATCGAATGGACGCCGGCGGTGATGTTCGAGTATCTCGAAGACCCACGCGGCTACATGCCGGGCACCAACATGGCCTTCGCCGGCCTGAAGAAGCCCCAGGACCGTGCCGACGTGATCGCCTACCTGATCCGTGAGGGCAACAAGTAAGCCCTTCGCCTGTCTTGACGGAATTCGAACCCGGCGGAGCGATCCGCCGGGTTTCTTCTTGCGCGCTTTCGAATTAGGGTGCCCGTCAAGCCGCGTTGACGCAGGCACTTGTCAGTCAGGAGGTCCCGCGCCCATGCCGGTCTTTCCCTTTTCCGCGATTGTTGGCCAGGACGAGCTGAAGCAGGCGCTGATCCTGGCCGCCGTCGATCCGCGCATTGGCGGGGTCCTGGCGCTCGGCGACCGGGGCACGGGAAAGTCCACAGCGATCCGCGCGCTTGCCGCCCTGCTGCCAGACATCGAATGCGTGGCAGGCTCCGCATACGCCTGGGCGCCCGGTGACGAAAGCGGCTTCGAATCAGCAAAGACTGGCGGCAAGAGCGAATGGCGCCCGCGTCCGGTCGTCGACCTGCCGCTCGGCGCCACCGAGGACAGGGTTGTCGGCGCGCTGGACCTGGAGGCCGCGCTGCTCCGCGGCGAGAAGCGCTTCGAGCCGGGCCTTCTGGCGCGCGCCCATCGCGGCTTTCTCTATATCGACGAGGTCAATCTTCTGGAAGACCACCTCATCGATGTCCTGCTGGACGTGGCGGCCTCGGGCGAGAACGTGGTCGAGCGCGAGGGCCTCAGCGTGCGCCATCCGGCGCGCTTTGTGCTGGTCGGCAGCGGCAATCCCGAGGAAGGCGAACTGCGCCCGCAACTGCTCGACCGGTTCGGCCTCTCGGTCGATGTACGCACGCCGATGGACACCCGGACCCGTATGGAGATCGTGCGCCGCCGCGACAGTTTCGAACGCGACGGGACGAGCTTTCTGAAGAAGTGGCAGGCGAGGGACGCCGAGATCCGCGATCGTGTCGGCACCGCCCAGGCCGCCCTCGCGCGGGTTACGATCCCCGATCAGGTTCTCGAACGCGCCGTGGCGCTCTGCGTGGCGCTGGGTGCCGACGGCCTGCGCGGTGAACTGACCCTGATGCGCACAGCGCGGGCGCTGGCGGCCTATGAGGGCGCACGCGATGTCACGACCGAGCACCTGAAAGCCGTGGCGAGCCCGTCGCTTCGCCACCGCCTTCGCAAGGATCCCCTGGACGAGACCGATGCCGGCGCGCGCGTGGAGCGGGCGGTGGGCGAAGTGCTTGCCGTGGAGCCTGCATGACCGACGAAGGCGGGGCCGGGCCGGGCGCAGCCCTCTGGCGGTTTGCCGACCTTGCCTCTGGCCTGTTTGCCATTGACCCTGTGGGCTTCGGCGGCATCCGCCTGCGCGCCGGTCATGGTCCCGTGCGCGACAGTTTCGAAGACAGGCTCAAGGAAAGGCTGGGCGACCGCCGCCCCTGGCGCAGCATGCCCGTCAGTGTGCCCGAGGAACGCCTGATCGGCGGGCTTGATGTCGGCGCAACACTGGGGGCCGGAACACCCGTAATCGAAAAGGGGCTGATGGCGGAGGCCGATGGCGGGGTGTTGCGCGTGGCCATGGCCGAGCGCCTGCCAGCCTCCCTTGCCGGGCCCATGGCGGCGGCCATGGATGAGGGCCTCGTGCGCCTTGAGCGGGCCGGGCTGTCGGCGGAACTGCCGGCGCGTTTTGGGATCCTGCTGCTCGATGAGGGCGGCCCGGACGATGATGCGCCCCCGGCCATACTGCGCGACCGCCTGGCCTTCGACATCACGCTTGACGGCATTGCGCGGGGCGAAAGCGCGTTTCAGGGTCTCGACCCGGACCGGATCGGTGCGGCGCGCCGGCGCCTGGGTGAGGTGTTCGTGCCCGATGAGGTGTTGCGCAGCCTGGACGCCGCTGCGCTGGCCCTTGGTGTTGCCTCGCTGCGCGCAGTGGGCTTTGCAGTGCGCACGGTGCGGGCGCTGGCGGCACTCGAGGGACGCGACACCGCCGGCGAGAGCGACGCCGAACTGGCCGCCCAGCTCTGTTACGCCCACAGGGTCGACCCGGCGCTCGCCCTGCCGCCGGAGGAGCAGGTCGAAGAAGCCCCGCCACCGGAACCCGGTGAACAGGATGGCGAAACGCCCGAACCGCCGCAGGACTCCCGGGGTGACACGCTGGAGGACCAGCTGGTCAGTGCTGTGCGCATGGCTGTGGAATTGCGCCTGCAGGCCAGCCCGAAGCGGCTGCGGGGCGTGGAAACCGGCAGTGGAGGTGCCGGTCGCACTGGCGCGGAGCGAGTGTCCCTGCGCAAGGGCCGTCCCCTCACGGCCCGGCCCGGACTGCCGCGCGGCGATGCCCGGCTAGACCTGATCGCGACCCTGCGCACGGCGGCGCCGTGGCAGACGCTGCGCCATGGCCAGGGGCGCACCGAACGCATTCGGCTCATGCCGGAGGATTTCCGCCTCAAGCGCTTTCGACAAAGGGCCGAGACCACGGTGATCTTCCTGGTCGATGCATCGGGCTCGGCGGCGGTCGCGCGCATGGCCGAAGCCAAGGGCGCGGTGGAGCACTTGCTGGCCGGCTGCTACGCCCGCCGCGACCATGTCGCCCTGATCGCCTTTCAGCGTGCGGGCGCCCGGCTGTTGCTGTCGCCGACGCGCTCGCTCGCCCGGGTCAAGCGCGAACTCGGCGCCCTGCCGGGTGGGGGCGGCACCCCGCTCGCCGACGGGCTGGCGGCTGGGCTGAGGCTGGCCGATGGCGAGGCGCGCCGCGGTCGCACGCCGTTCCTGATTGTCATGTCCGATGGCCGCGGCAACGTCGCCCTCGATGGCGTTGCCCGGCGCGAGGCGGCCGGCGAGGAGGCCCTCGCCATGGCGCGACGTATCCGTGCCATGGACCTGCCGGCCATGCTGTTCGACACCGGACGCCGCCCCGGCGCCCGGGCCGAGGCGCTGGCGGGCGAGATGGGCGCGGTCTACAGGCCGCTGCCGGCTGCGGGCGCGGAAGCCGTTGCCGGCGCGGTGAAGCGCTTTATCGGGCGTTGAGGAGGTTCATCCATGGCGCTTGATTGGTCCCGCGACGGCAAGGGCTGGCCGAACCGAGCGCATTCGCGCTTTGCGGAGGCGACGGGCCTGCGCTGGCATGTCCAGCGGGCCGGGCAGGGCGGGGCGGTGCTCCTGCTCCACGGCACCGGCGCCTCGACCCATTCCTGGGCCGGCCTCCTGCCCATGCTGGCGGAGGATCGCGAGGTCCTCGCCATGGACCTGCCCGGCCATGGTTTCACGCCGGCGCCGCCCGGCTTTCGCCCCCGCGTCGAGGCCATGGCCGAGGCGGTGGCGGGGCTCTGCGAAGCGGAGGATTTCGTTCCGGGGCTGATCATCGGACATTCGGCCGGGGCCGCCATCGCGATCCAGATGGCGCTCGATGGCACCGCGCGGCCCGACCGGATTGTCAGCATCAATGGCGCGCTCAGACCGTTTGAGGGCATGGCCGGCCAGGTGTTTCCAGCCATGGCGAAGCTCCTGCACTACAATCCGCTCACCGCGCGCATGTTCGCCTGGGGCGCAGGGCGCCAGGAGCGGGTGGAGCGACTGATCGGGCAGACGGGCTCGGACATCACCGAGCCCTATCTCGACTTCTATGCGCGGCTTCTGGCCGACCGCGACCATGTCGCCGGCGCTCTGGCCATGATGGCGCACTGGGACCTTGCGGGGTTTGCCCGGCGCCTGTCGCGGCTGGAGGTGCCGGCGCTCTTCCTTGCCGGCGAAGCCGACAGGGCCGTGCCGCCGGAGGATGCCGACTGGGCAGCAAAGGCGGTGCAGGACGGGGCCGCCGCCCGTCTGGACGGTCTCGGTCACCTCGCCCATGAGGAGGCGCCGGGGCAGGTCCTGCAGGCGATCTTCACCGCACACGCGGATTGAACCATACTTTTCGGGGTCAAACTGTGACAGAGTGATGGTGCGGCCCGGTGGCAGCGTTCCGGACAAGGGAAGGATATGACGAGATTGCCTGAAGACCATCCCCAGCGCTTCCAGCTCAGCAATGAGGTCCATGCCCGCCCGCCGGAGCGCATGACCGCGCCCTTCCAGGTCTCCGGCATCGCCCTGACAACGGCCTGGCCCTATCGCGACGCGGATCGCCAGCTGGTCGTGGAACTGACCGAACAGTATGGCGCAACACCGCCCGGGCCGGGCGTGAAACACTACAGTGTCGACCTGCAGGATTTCCGCCTGATCTGGGAGCGCCACACCGAGTTCACTCGCTACACCTTCATCACCCATGAGACCGCCGAACCGTTTTCCAGGAGCGCGATTTCCGCGGTGCCCGCGAAGTGGCTGGCCAAGCTGCCCGGCGAGATGATCGCGGCCGCCCATGCCGATGTCATGGAAACCGGCCAGATGAAGATGCCCGAGGCGCTGGACCATGCCCGCAAGTTTTTCAGCGGCAATGCGCTGATCGGCTCCTCCATTGCCGACGGCCGCGCCACGGCGGTCACCGATTTCCGTATCCACGCCGACGGTTTCAGCCGTTTCCTGCTGATGGATCCGAACACGACGCCCTGGCATCTCGGTCGGATCGTGCAGCGCCTGCTGGAGATCGAGACCTACCGGGTCGTCGCCCTCCTGGCGCTGCCGGTGGCGCAGTCGATCTCCGGCCAGCTCATCGAGTGGGAGACCGAACTCGCCGAGATCACCGGTCGCATGGGCTCAGACGATGCGCTGGACGAGCCCGAACTGCTCGACCGGCTGACCCGGCTTCAGGCGGCGGTGGAGAAGAGCCACACCGACAGCCAGTTTCGCTTCAGCGCCGCGAATGCCTATTACGCGCTTGTCCAGCGCCGCATCGGGGAACTGCGCGAGGCACGGCTGAGCGAAATCCAGACCTTCCAGGAATTCATCGAGCGCCGCCTGGCACCGGCCCTGGCGACGTGCGAATCGGTAGCGCAGCGCCAGGAAAGCCTCTCGGAGCGCGCCGACCGGGCCGCGCAGCTGCTCTCCACGCGCGTGGACATGTCGCTCGAGCGCCAGAATGCCAGCGTGCTGGAGAGCATGAACACCCGCGCCGACCTGCAGCTCAGGCTGCAGCAGACCGTTGAGGGCCTCTCGGTCGCCGCCATCACCTACTACACCGTCGGCGTGATCGGCTACTTCGCCAAGGGGCTGGAAAAGGCCGGCTGGAGCGTCGATCCGGCCCTTGTCATGGGCATCGCTGCGCCCATCGTGCTCGCCCTGTCGATTGCCGGTATCTGGTACCGCAGGCGCACCCTTGAGGCCGCGGAAAGGGCCGTCGCCGAAAAGGAAAAGACGGACTGACCTTGCGCAAACCGGTTTGGCACGCGACACTGTCAGCTTAGATTGACGATGATTTTGGACGGACAGGCGTGATGGCGGCAGGCGAGGGGCAGAGGACGGGCGACCTGGCGGTCTGCGAACGCACGATCCGCGAGGGGTCGAAGAGCTTCTATGCCGCCTCACTCCTCTTGCCGAAACGCCTGCGCCGGGACGCCTTTGCGCTTTACGCCTTCTGCCGCCAGTCCGACGATCTTGTGGACACGGGGTCCCTTGGGCCGGCGGCCATCGATGAGTTGAATCGCCGGCTTGATCTCGCCTGCCGCGGGACGCCGCGCGCCCATCCCGTGGACCGGGCCTTTGCCGATGTCATGGCGCGCCACCGCCTGCCGAGGGCTCTGCCCGCCGCCCTGATCGAGGGCTTTGCCTGGGACGTGGAGGGCCGGCATTACGCCACCATCGATGAGCTGCTCGACTATGCTGCACGCGTGGCCGGCACGGTGGGGGCGATGATGGCGGTGCTCATGGGCGCACGCACAAAGGCCGCGCTGGCAAGGGCCACCGATCTGGGCCTCGCCATGCAGCTCACCAATATCGCCCGCGATGTCGGCGAGGATGCCCGCAATGGCCGCATCTATCTGCCCTTCGACTGGATGGAGGCAGAAGGCATTGATCCCGACGCTTGGCTGGCAGACCCGCAATTCGATGACCGGATCGGGCGGGTCGTGGCGCGCCTTGTGGATGTGGCCGGGGAATACTACCGGCGCGGCGAGGCCGGTGTCGCCTTTCTTCCCGGTGATTGCCGCACTGCGATCCGCGCGGCTTCGCGCATCTATGCCGATATCGGCGGCAAGCTCGCGCGCTGCGGCCATGACAGCGTGACCCGGCGCACTGTCATCCCGAAGGCACGCAAGCTCGCTCTGGTGGCCGGCGCCCTCGTCCCGCGTCCCGTTGATGCCGACCGGCTGGGCCTGCCAGCCGCTGCGGCGAACGTGTTCCTCGTGGAGGCGGCTGCCGCGCCCGAGCCCGCTGAAGCGGCGGTGCCCGAGGGGCCCTTCGCGACCATGCTCGACCTGCTGATGCGCATTGACGAGCGCCAGGCCCGGGCCGCCCGGCCGGAGGCCTGATGGACTATCTCATCGTGCTGGAAGTGTTCGTCTTCGGCGGCGCCGCCATCGGCTGGGGCCTCTGGGAACTGCACAAGACCAACAAATCCATCGCGGAAGACAAGGCAAAGGAGCGGGAGGAGGAATAACCCCCTTCGACCCGCTTCGCGGGCCACTTTCCCCAATGGGGAAGATGATCCGGCCTCAACACCACGCGAGATACCCGTCGCCCAGCGGGTCGAAGGGGAAGCTACGCCCGCCGGGGCATGCGGAAGGGCAGCATGAGCTTTGTCACCGTCGCGGCAAAGCGCGGGCCGGAAAAGCCCTCATGGAAACCCTGGAGCGTCTCGCCCCTGATCTGGCTCGACAGGAGCGAGCGGGAATAGAAGGGCGCGTCCTCGAGCGTCTCGAAGATGTGGGGCGCTGCGCCCGGATCGGCGCGGGTTCGGCGGCGGTTGCGGAAGACCGGGGAGGGTTTCAGGGCGAAATCGGTGAGCGGCGCGTCGATGGATGCTGCGCCGTCCGGTCCGAAATCGAGCGCCAGCTGGTGCCGGCCGCCGCGCATGGGATCGGTGTTGTAGAGAATGGCGGCGCGGTCCTGGCCCAGGGCGAAGCGCGACCAGTCCCAGTAGCGAAAGCCCGCTTCCAGCGGCTCGGTGCCGGAATTGGAATCGAAATAGCCATCGCCGGACCAGCTCAGGCCCGGATGGCTGAAATCGAGCTCGACCCGCGCCCGCGGCGCCACGGGGCGCCAGCGATGGCGTTCAGCATCATCGAGCGCGAAGCTCTGACTGTTCAGGATTTCCGGGTGGACGCGGATGGTTCCGGCCACTTTTCGCGGCACCGGCATGGCGCGCTCGGCGACCGTGATGGTGAGACCCTCGCCGTCCCAAGCCAGATGGCTCGGCCCGACATGGAAATGCGTTGCATCGCGCCGAACACGGCCGCGGCCGCGCTCCGTCATGGCCCATCGCCGGTGCCTGCGTCCGTAGAGGGCGACATTGATGGCGCAGTGATTTCCGGGGTCCTCGCGTCCCGACCAGGCATAATAGGGCGAAAAGACCGAGCCGATGAAGGCGATCATGGTCAGCCCGAAATCGCCGTCATCGGACCAGGCATCGACATACCACCAGGCATAGCCGTGGGCTGGCACGTGGCGGCTGAAATCGGGGGCAGGGTCCATTTTGTCTTTCTAAGGCGTCAACACAGATTGACAATAGCAAACGTCCATATAGGCTGACGGTCATGGAGGTCCCATGGACACTGATGCCTTGATCGAATGGGTTCTGGAGCGTTCCGTTGGTGAATGCGAGGGAGCCGATGCGCCGCCCAAACTGGCCTCGGCCATCCGGTATGCGGTGTTTCCCGGCGGGGCGCGTGTGCGTCCGCAGCTCTGCCTGGCCGTGGCCCACGCCTGCGGCGAGAATGATGAACCCGCCGCGATCCAGGCCGCCGCCGGCGCCGGCGCGGCGATTGAACTCCTTCACTGCGCATCGCTGGTGCATGACGATCTGCCCTGTTTCGACGGGGCCGACCTGCGCCGCGGCAAGCCCTCGGTGCATTGTGCCTACGGTGAGCCGCTGGCCGTGCTGGTCGGCGATGCCCTCATCGTTTCGGCCTTCCGCACTGTGGTGCGCGAATGTGAACCGCAGCTTTTTGCCAGCCTGCCGGCGCTCATGGACATTCTGAACACCGCCGTCGGTGCGCCGTCGGGCATCGTCGCGGGACAGGCCTGGGAGAGCGAGGAGGTGATCGATCTCAGCGCCTATCACCGGGCCAAGACCGGGGCCATGTTCGTCGCCGCCACCATGGCCGGCGCTGCGGCCCAGGGCCAGGACCCGCTGCCCTGGCGGGGCATTGGCGACCGTCTCGGCGAGGCCTATCAGGTGGCCGACGATATTCGCGACACCGTGCTCAGCGCGCGCGAACTCGGCAAGCCGAAGGACCAGGATGCCATCAATGACCGGCCGAATGCCGTGCAGCGCCACGGCCTGCAGGGCGCGCTGAACCGGCTCGACGGCCTGATCACAGAGGCCGCCGATTCGGTGCCCGACTGCCGCGGCGCCGACATGCTGCGCGGCTTGATCGCCGCCCAGGCCAACCGCCTCATGCCCCAGAGCCTGCTCGAAAAGGTGGCCTGAACGGGCCCGTGGAGACGGCGCCCATGGGCCTGCGCGAATCCTTTCTCGACTGGCGCAACCGAAAGATCGCAAGCCCTGCCTTCCAGCGCTGGGCGGCGCGCTTTCCGCTGACGCGCGGCGTGGCCCGGAAGAAGGCGCGCGAGACCTTCGACCTGGCGGCCGGCTTTGTTTACACGCAGGTGCTGACAGCCTGTGTCGAACTCGACCTGTTCCGCCGGCTCGAGGGCGTCTCGCTCACGGTGGAGGAGCTTGCCGAAGAAACCGGGCTTCCCGCCGAGGGCATGGAGCGTCTGCTCAGGGCCGCAGCCGCCCTGAAGCTCACCCATTTGCGCCGAAATGGTGAGTACGCCCTCGGGGAACGGGGCGCGGCGCTTCTCGGCAACGCTTCCGTGTTCGCCATGGTGCGCCACCACGGCGCGCTCTATGCCGATCTCGCCAATCCCGTCGAGCTCCTGCGTGCGCGGCGCAATGATACCGAACTGGCGCGCTACTGGGCCTACGTCGATGCCGCCCGACGCGCCGGGGCGGGCCGGGACGATGTCGCCCCTTACAGCGAACTCATGGCCAGGACCCAAGAAATGATCGCGGCAGAAGCCCTCGACGCCTTCGATGTGTCGGGCCACCGCATGCTGATGGATGTGGGCGGGGGCAATGGCACCTTCCTGGCGGCAGCGGCGGGCCGTGCGCCAGGTCTGCGCCTGCGCCTCGTCGACCTGCCCCCGGTCGCCGCTCTGGCGGCGGAGCGGTTCAGGCAAGAGGGCCTTGCCCACCGCGCCGAGGCCATTGGCCAGGACATGTTCGCAGCGCCGCTGCCCGAAGGCGCCGATCTCGTCAGCCTCAACCGCATCCTGCACGACCATGATGACGCCCCGGCGGCCGACCTGCTGGGCGCGATTCGCCGGGCCATCGCCCCGGACGGGACCCTGCTCGTGATCGAGCCCATGGCCGGTACGCCGGGCGCCGAGGCCATGGGGGACGCCTATTTCGGGCTTTATCTCTGGGCCATGGGTTCTGGCCGGCCGCGCACCGCCGGGGAACTCAAGGGCATGCTCAGGACCGCCGGCTTTACACGCATCAGGGAAGTGAAAACGGCCCAACCACTCCTGACACGCGTGCTGGTCGCGGAAAACCCCAGCGTCTAAGTAGTAAATTCAGATTGACAGCACAGTCTGTCAATTTACACTGACACTCATGAATTTGGAATCCGCCATCACGCCAGCCAGGGCGCGCCGCGACACCGGAACCCCGCCGGTGGGCCGGGAGATACGCACCGCCGAAGCCGTCATCTTCGAAGGTGCCCACGGTCTGTGCGTGCGCCGGCTGGAGCTAAAAGCGCCCGGTCCGGGCGATGCGATTGTCGATGTCATGTGGAGCGGCGTCAGCACGGGCACCGAGCGGCTGCTCTGGTCCGGCCAGATGCCGCCCTTCCCGGGCCTGTCCTATCCTCTCGTGCCGGGCTATGAGGCCGTGGGCCGCGTGGTCGAGGCCGCCGGGCGCGAAGACCTCGTCGGCAAACTCGTCTTCGTTCCGGGCTCAACCGGCTTCGAGGACGTCGCCGGCCTTTTCGGTGCCAGCGCCTCGCGCCTCGTCGTGGCAGCGGAGAAGCTCACCGTGCTGGAGCTCGAGCGCCCGCAGGAGGGTGTGCTGCTCGCGCTGGCGGCCACCGCGCACCATGCGATTGCCGAGCGCATGCCCGAGCTGATTGTCGGCCACGGCGTGCTTGGCCGGCTGACGCGGCGGATCTGCAACGCCCTCGGTGCTGCGCCGACGGTCTGGGAGATCGACCCGGCGCGTCGCTCCGACGGAGACTTCGCCGCGATCGACCCCGAAGAGGACACGCGCCGCGACTATGGCTGCATCCTCGACATGAGCGGGGCAAGCGACCTGATCGACACGCTGGTCATGCGCCTGGCCAGGGGCGGAGAGATCGTGCTCGCCGGCTTCTACCATGAACGCCTCGGCTTCGAATTTCCCATGGCCTTCATCAAGGAAGCGTGCCTGCGCGTCGCTGCGGAATGGTCGCCTGGCGACCTCGACGCGGTGATGGCGCTGCTGGCCGATGACCGGCTGAGCCTGGCCGGCCTGATCACCCACAATGAACCCGCCGACCGGGCCCCTGTCGCCTACCAGACAGCGTTCACCGATCCGGCCTGCCTGAAAATGACCATCGACTGGAGGAGCGACAATGGCTGAGCGCGTACGACTTGATATTGGCAGCGGTGCGACGCCGACCGCCACCGACCTGACCGAGAGCCTGCGCCAGGAAGCGGCACAGGAGCCCGATCCGGTGCACACCGGGGAGGTCACGAAGGAAACCCAGATCATCGCGATCTACGGCAAGGGCGGCATCGGCAAGTCGTTCACGCTCGCCA
>CAZXWB010000019.1:0-20827 GCA_964644395.1 uncultured Hyphomonadaceae bacterium
AAAACCCCTGATCTCCGTAACTGTTCATGCGCCCATTGCAGAAGCAAAGGATTAGCTCGCGAGCGGCTGCTTCCAGCGATGCTGACCATCGCAGACCCCATGATTTCAACCCGTCAGAAGCCCGGCGACCTCCCCCACCCACCAGTCGGCCATCTGCACGCGCTCATCCCAATACTGCGTTCGATGATAGGCCCGGCGCACCTGATCGCTTCCGATATGAGCCAGTTCGGCTTCGATGGCGTCGGCATTCCAGAGCCCGCTTTCATTCAGAAGGCTGGACGCACTGGCCCGAAAACCGTGCGGTGTGTGCACGTCCTTGGAATAACCGAGCCGCCGCAGCGCGCTGTTCATCGTGTTTTCGCTGATCGGTCGCAATGCCGAAACGGGCGACGGAAAGGCCAGCACCTTGTCGCCAGTATAGCGTTTGAGGTCTTCGAGGATTTCAACTGCCAGTGCAGGCAAGGGCTTGGCATGCTCGCGCCGCATCTTCGTGCGCTCAGCCGGGATCACCCAGATCGCTTTGACAAGATCAAACTCTTGCCAGGTGGCAAGCCGCAGCTCACCCGGACGCGGATAAAGCAGAGCCATGAGTTTCAGCGCCGCGCGGGTTTCCACCCCGCCATCATAGGTCCAGATCGCCCTGATCAAGGCACCAAAGGCCTGCCGGTCAGTGACCGCTGCGCGATGCTTCACCTTTGGCGATGTCAGCGCACCGCGCAGCGCAATTGTGGGGTCATTTTCAGCACGCGCCGTGGCGATGGCATAGCGAAAGACTTGCCCAATGGCCGTGCGCAAACGCTTTGCCGTTTCATAATTGCCAAGATCATCGACCTTTTTCAGGCATCGCAAAACATCCGCTGCGCTGATCGTGCTGATCGGCATCGCGCCAAGTTCCGCATTTGCCATATCGAGAAGCCATTGCTTCTTTTCCAGCGTGCTGGTTGCCAGGCCCTCGCGCCCCAGCTTTTCAAGCAATTGCGCGGCGATCATCTGAAAGCTGTGCTCGACTTCCGCCCGGCGGGTTTCCTTCTGCGCACGCGCCTGCGCCATCGGGTCCACGCCATCCTGTAGAACGGCCTTGGCGGCCTGTCGTTTTTCCCGTGCCCTTGCGAGCGAGGTTTCCGGATAGCTTCCGAAAGCCATCAGTTTCTGTTTGCCATCGAACCTGTAGGCCAGCCGCCAGAGCTTCGAGCCACCGGGCCGAACCTCAATAAAAAGCCCGCCACCATCCGCCCGCCGGTAAGCTCTGGCCTGCGGCTTCATGTTCCGAATCTGAACATCGGTAAGAGGCATTTGTTGGTACCGAATCCTGTTGGTATCGCCTGTACCAACAACCGTACCAACAAATCAGCCGGATACCAACACACTACTCCGCACGCCATCGGACGAAGAAACCGGCGATTTTAACGTACGATGATGAATTTAGTGAAGTTTTCGCACATCGCTGGAGCGTGTCGGACAGGAGTGTGGTGCCGCAAGAGGGACTTGAACCCCCGACCCCCGCATTACGAATGCGATGCTCTACCAGCTGAGCTATTGCGGCAGTGAGGCAGGCTCATAACCCGGCGCCGCGACCGGAGCAATCCCTCTTTGTGAGCCTGTCAGCGGTCCTCTTCCTCCTCGTCGATCACATAGTCGAGCGGTGGGGCCGTGGCGGTTCCCCCGGCCAGGCGCGGGGCGCTGGCCGGACCGGTGATCATGCGCGTCTTGGCGCCGGGCTCGAGCTGGCGGGCCCCGGTTTCATGGTGGGGGTGGATCAGGCGCGCCGCATCGCCGAACTCATAGACAAGGCGCGACCAGTCGCGCGGTTCATAGTCGAAGGCCAGGCCGCGCGCATCAAGGTCGGACCAGTCGAGCTCGCGCGCCGCCGTGGCCGCCAGGCGCTGCCAGCGCTCCGCCTCGTCCCGGTCGCCATAGGCGCGCAGGGCTTTTGCCATGATCAGGCAGAGCCGCGAGGTTGGCTGTTCGGCCTCAAGGAGCTCGGCGAGGGGTTTCATGGCCTTTGCGGGCTCACGGGCTTCCAGTGCGAGTTCGGCTTCAAGGATGCGGCTTTCGCGGTGGTCGGGATGGGCGCTGATCAGGTCGCGGGCACGCTGGACGCCGGCCTCTGCTGCCTCGCCGCTGGTGAACGGGGTACGCGCCAGGCGGGCCAGGGACGGATGCGGGCGCGCCTTCCAGCCAAGCGCGAGGATCTGCTGGGCCGCCTTGGCCTTGCCGGCACTGATCAGGTGCTTGGCGCCGTACCAGGCCGCAGGCGGGAAGCCCGGCGCGGCGCGAATGGCATCGGCGAGGATGCGCTGGGCCGCATTGCGATCGATTTCCGACTGGCCGACCGCCTCGGCAGTTAGCAGGACCGCCCGGCGACGGCGCAAAGCATCGCCCTTCAGCAGGCCCTTGCGTTCACCGGCGGCCAATGTGTCAAGCGCGGCGGCCCAGTCGCCATTGGCCACCTGCAGGTCGAAAAGCGCCTGAAACGGCCATTCTGCCCCCGATTTCAGGTCAAGCGCCTCACGATTGCGGCGCTCGGCCAGATTGGTGTCGCCGCGCTGGATGGCCGAGGCCGCCATGCCCTTCAGCCCGGCCAGCTCACCGCCGGGTTGTAGCCGGAGTTCAGACCAGGCGCGTTCGGCGTCCGACCAGTCTTCGGACTCTTCTGCGGCGCGGGCCTCGAGCAGCAGGACGAGCCGGCGGTCGGCGGCGTGCTGGGCGGCCCTGCCGGCGAGCTTGCGCGCCGCCTTCGCGTCGCCACCCTCCGCAGCCAGAAGGCCCTCGACCAGCGCGGTATTGGCCTTGCGTTCCTTGCCCTTCAGCCGAGACCTGCCGAGCTTCTTCGGCAGGTTCCAGAGCTCGATCAGGCTTGTCCAGAAAAGCGCGATCGCCGCCCCGATGAGCAGGAGGATCAGGCCGGCCACAATGATGGGCAGGTCCTCGTCAAAACCCGGAACGTCGATCTGCACCGTGCCCGGCAGGTCCCGGAAATGATAAACGCCGAGGCCGACGGCACAGACGAAGACGATCAGGAGGAAGAAACGGAGCATGATGGCACTTCTGCGGCAGGAGGTTGGCGTCTGGAGCTAGTTGTCGCTGTTTGTGAGCCTGTCCTCAAGGCGGTCAAGCAGACTTTCGATCTGTATGCGCCGGCGGGCGTCCGCCAGCCAGCCATCCGCAGCCTCGGGCAGAGCGTCCGGATCAAGGGCCTCCAGATGTGCGATCGCGCCTTCCAGGTCACCGGATCTCGTTGCGTTCTTGGCCGCCGCGAAGCCTGCTGCCTGTCCGTCCGAGGCCTCCCGCGCCGGCAGGTTGACATCGACACCGGTGGTGCGCTGCAGCCAGTCCCACCCCTCCCGGGCGGCTTCCATGTCCTCCGGCGCGGGCGCGCCCAAATTTTCCGGTGCCGGCAGGGCGGCGAAGCGTTCGGCCAGTTCCACCGTCGTCGGGGCCCCCGTCTGCGCAAAGGCAGCGAGTTCGGCGACAAGGGGTTCACCCGGCAGGGCTTCAGCCAGGCGGCCATGGGCGGCCTCGAAACGGCTGCCACGCGCGGCGGCGCGGCGGATCTCGCCAAAGGCTGACCGGGCGGCTTCAAGGTCCATACTGCCCGCCTCGCGCAGGACCGGCGGCTCGACCACATTTTCGGGCCGCACCGAAATCGGTTCGGGCTCGGCCTCTTCCTCGGAGTCGGTGGGCTCGGCCTCGAGCGCGGTATCTGCGGCTTCCGCCCCGCCGTCCGCCTCGCCTTTTGCGCCATCGCTGCCGGTTCCAGCTTCTGTCTCATCAGTCGTTTCTTCGGGCAGCGGCGCAGTGGCCTCCGGCTCTGCATCCCCACGGCGTTCGGCCAGTTCCGGCTCCGACACCGAAGCTTCTTCGCCGCTGGCCAGTCCGGCGAGTTGCATGCGCAGCTGGTCGAGGTCGGCCCGCAAACCTTCCAGGCGCGCCGCCGCCTCCTCGTCAACCGGTGCACTGTTCAGCGCGACTTCGGCGGCGGCCATGCGTTCGATGAGGCTTTCGATGGCCTCGCTGCGCGTTTCCATCAGCTCGGCAAGTTCCAACTGTGCGGTCTCCAGCGCGGTGACGCGTTCCTCCAGCTGGGTGATGGCGCGGTTTCGCATGCGCGGACTGGCCATGCCTTCGGCTTCGGCGTCGGCCGTCTCGATGGCGCTGATCCGCGAGCGGATGGATTCGATCTCATCGACCAGGGCGTCGGGCAGCGCCACGGCCCGGGCCGGATC
Source organism: uncultured Hyphomonadaceae bacterium (assembly GCA_964644395.1). Lineage (GTDB taxonomy): Bacteria > Pseudomonadota > Alphaproteobacteria > Caulobacterales > Hyphomonadaceae > JBGSUF01. Next base: position 4,227 of record CAZXWB010000019.1, read on the forward strand.
GGTAATCGGGTCGACATCCGTGGCCGACATGGCAGCCTCGGCCTCCAGTATGTCGATGCGCGCGAGCAATTCATCCACCGTCTCGCCCAGGGTCTCCAGTCGCTTCTCGCCGGGACCGGTCTCCACGGTGGGCGGCTCGATTTCCGCCAGCGCCTCGGTGCGCGCCTGCAGGGCAATCAGGCGCTGCTCCATGGCGCGCTGGGAGGCGGCAATCGCGTCCACATCGCCGACCAGTTCCGTTGAAGCGCCGTCGCCGGAGCCGTTCTGGTCGCTGAACCCCTGTCCGAGCAGCCCGCCAAAGGCCGCCGCGGCAAGGCTCGCGAGCCCGACACCGAACCAGCCCGGACGGGAGCCCTCATCATCGGGAGGAAAGCGCGACGGGCGCTCGTCCTGGGTTTCCTGCGCCGTGGCCTGAGGGCTGCTGGGCGACGCTTGGGGCTTGTTTTCCTCGGTACTCATACGACACGCTCCCGGGCTGGATACGCCCCGATAAGCCCCAAAAGCCTCACCACCGGCTTAATTTATGCCAATTTCGCGGAAATTTGTCACTTTCCGGCGGGATTTCGTTTCAGCACCCCTGTGATGAGTTCAAGCAGGCGGCGCTCTGCGAGCCGTTCAGGTGTCAGGCAGCGCGCAAAACCACGACCCACGAGCGGCGCCGCAGCGGCCTGTGACATGGCGAAAAGCGCGAGCTTCGAGACGTCATAGGAGCCGAGCAGCCGATCGGTCGCGTGGGCCCCGCGCGCCGAGTGAATGACAAGCCCGTCGAGCGTCCCGGTCCGAAGCGCCTCGGCCACTCTGTCATCAAGCGTGTTGATGTTGCGCGGCGCATAAACATCCCAGCGCAGATAGAGGGTTGTTCCGGGCACCTCGAAATCCTCGCCGGCGGCATTGGCCAGGTGCAGCAGGCTTAGCGGTGCCTCCGGAGAATGGGCCATATCGCGCGAAAGGTCTGCCGCATTGCCCTCGCCGGCATGGGCGACGGTGAAGCCCGACGCGCGCGCCGCCTCGGCTGTGCTCGCACCGACGCACCAGGCCGGAAGGTCGCGACCAAGGCCCGCCTCCAGCGCAAAGGCAACGGCATTCGGGCTGGTCAGGAGGACCGCGTCGGCGTCTTTAGCGCCCTCCGGCGGTGGCGCGCCCGTGGCCTGCAGGGTGAGCACCGGCGCGGCAATCGCCGCCACGCCGCTGGCCTCCAGCGCTGCGGCGGTGCGCTGGGCACCGGGCGCGGCGCGAGTCACCCAGACAAGCGGGCGGCGCCCGATCATTCCATCTGCGCCCGGACGCGCCGGCCAACCTCACGGCCGAGCGCGGTCAGCGCCGCGTGGTCCGGGCGACCGGGCAGGCTGTCTTCGGCGCGGAAACGTGCCTCGCCGTCCTCCGACAGGTACTCGCCGACCAGCCGGACAGCGCCGGCCTCCAGGAAGAGGTGCGCCGCCAGCGGCGTGCGGCAGGATCCGTCCATTTCCAGCAGGAAGCCGCGCTCGGCATGGGCGGCACGTTCGGCTGCCGCGTCATTCATGGCCGCAAGCGCCTCGCGCACACCCTCGTCGAGCGCCCCGATGCGCGCGGTGACGGCGACGATGCCCTGCCCCGGCGCCGGCAGGAAGCGGTCGGCATCGAGGATTCCGGCGGCCGCATCGGCCATGTCCAGGCGGTTCAGTCCGGCGAGCGCCAGGAAGGTCGCATCGGCCTCTCCGTCCTTCAGCTTGCGCAGGCGTGTCTGCACATTGCCGCGAAAGGTCACGACCTCCAGGTCCGGGCGAAGATTGAGCAGCTGGGCCTGGCGGCGCAGGCTCGCAGTGCCCACGCGCGCGCCCTCGGGCAGGTCGGCGGGGTCGGCGGCCTTGAAGCTCATGAAGGCTTCGCGGGCATCCTCGCGCGGCGGGAAACAGACAAATTCCTGCCCCTCCGGCAGGATCGAGGGAACGTCCTTCAGGGAATGTACGGCAATATCGGCGTCACCGTCATCGATGGCCCGGTCGAGCTCGCGTGTGAAGAGCCCCTTGCCGCCCGCCTCGGTGAGGCGCTGGTGGGTGAGCTGGTCGCCCTTGGTCGTGAAGCTGACAATTTCGCAGCTGATCCGGCCATCCGAAAGCCGCGCCAGTTCGCCCTCCACATGATGGGCTTGCGCCAGGGCAAGCGGTGATCCACGTGTGGCGAGGCGCAGGCGTTGGGCGGTCATGGGGTCTCCCGGGCTTGGCTTGAGCGACTGACAAGCCGCTTTGACGCCTTTAAGGACGTGCCGGCCTCCACACGCAAGGGCCACAGGGTGAAAGGATCACGAAATTGGCCCCATCGGGACCGGACATCACGGTTTTGGGCATCGAGACCTCCTGCGACGAGACCGCCGCCGCCATCGTCCGCCTGGGCGGGGATGGCGCGGACGTCCTGGCCGAGACGGTCTATTCACAGATGGCCGAACATCTCGACTATGGCGGCGTGGTACCTGAAATCGCCGCCCGCGCCCATGCCGAGAAGGCCGACCATGTGGTGGCCGCCACCATGGCCGCAGGCGGGGTCGGCTTCAGCGAACTCGACGGTGTTGCCGCCACCAGCGGACCCGGACTGATCGGCGGGGTGATGGTGGGCATGATGACCGGCAAGGCCATCGCCATTGCCGCGGGAAAGCCCTTCATTCCGGTCAATCACCTGGAGGGCCACGCCCTCAGCCCGCGCCTCGACGGAGACTGCCCCTTTCCCTACCTGCTCCTGCTGGTATCCGGTGGCCACTGCCAGTTCATCGGCGTCGATGGTCTTGGCGTCTATACCCGCCTCGGATCCACCATTGACGACGCCGCGGGTGAGGCCTTCGACAAGACCGCCAAGCTGCTCGGCCTCGGTTTTCCAGGTGGTCCGGCCCTCGAAAAAGCCGCTTTGAACGGCGATTCCGGTGCGATTTCGCTGCCAAGGCCCCTGCTCGACCGACCGGGGCTCGAGATGAGCTTTGCCGGGCTGAAGACTGCGGCGCGCCAGGCCGTCGAGGCGCAACCGCTGGACCCGCAGCGCATCGCCGACATCGCCGCAAGCTTCCAGGCCGCCGTGGCCGACGTGCTGGCGGAAAAATCCCGCCGGGCGATGGAGGCCTTTGCCGATGCGAACGGCGCTGGACGCTTTGTCGTGGCCGGAGGTGTCGCGGCGAACCGGGCCATCAGGGCACGCCTGGAAGCCGTCTGCGCCGCAATGGGCTTCGATTTCCATGCCCCGCCGCTGAAATGGTGCACCGACAATGGCGCCATGATCGCCCTGGCCGGGGCCGAACACCTGCGCGCCGGAGCGACGAGTGATCTCGGCGCTCGCGCGCGGCCCCGCTGGCCCCTCGATCCAACAAGCGCGCCGGCCTATGGCGGCGGGAAGAAGGGCGCGAAGGCCTAAAGCGCCGGTCTTTCGTTTCACTACAGACCGTCGCTTTACATGCTTGTTTTGGCGCAACTATCCGTTCGCAAACGATTCCGTTTGCTCCGAAGTTGCTTTAAGTGCGTCCCGCCGCCAAGGGATGGGCGGTCTCCAGCAATTCCTGAAGCTCGCTCGTCAGCACATGGGTGTAGATCTGGGTCGTGGCGATATCGGCATGGCCAAGCAGCATCTGCACCGCGCGCAGATCCGCTCCGCCCTGCAAGAGATGCGTCGCGAAGGCGTGGCGCAGGCTATGCGGCGTCACGCGCGACGGATCGAGGCCGGCGCTGAGGGCAAGCGCCTCGAAGACCTGTGCGAGACGGCGCCGTGTCAAATGGCCCGACTTGCCGCGCGAGGGGAACACGAAGGCCTCCGCAATGCGGCGCACCGGCGGCTTGGGCAGCGTCTCGGCGCGGACCTCCAGCCAGGTCTCCAGGGCCTGCAAGGCCGGCTTACCGAGCGGGCACAGCCGTTGCCGGCCACCCTTGCCCTCGATCACGATGGCCGCCTCGCCCTTGCCCGGCAGTGCGCCCATTTCCAGTCCGCAGAGTTCGGAGGCCCGCAGACCCGCGCCATAGGCAAGCTCCAGCAGGCAACGGTCCCGGCGCGGTGACGGGCCATCGCCGGTGCCGGCCGCCGCGAACAGGCGCGCAATGTCGTCCCGGCCCAGCACATCCGGCACATGGCGGGCCGGCGCCTTCACCTCGATATCGGCGGTCGGATCATCGCTGCGCAGGTCGTTGCGCAGCTCAAACCTGAAGAACTGGCGCAGGGCCGAGAGCCTGCGCGACACGGTGGCGGGGGCCAGGCCTTGCGCGCTGAGTGACGCGATATAATCGGCGACCCCCGCGCGACCCGCGTGGCTGAGACCTGACCCGCCCTCGGCCAGGAAGGCCGCAGCATCGGCCAGGTCCCTGGCATAGGCTTCGATCGTATTGTCGGCGGCGCCGCGTCCCCCGGACAGGCTGTCGATGAAGGCCTCGATCCGCCGACGGTCTTCGCCGGTCATCGGCTCAGGGATTCCAGAATTTCATGGCTTCCAGGGCAAAGGCGCGCGCGTCAGATTCCAGGCCGGCCTCCTTCAGGAGCCGCACCAGGGCCGCTGCGTCGCGGGTGGAGAGCCGCTCCGGATTGCCATTGGTGAACTTGATCACGCGCAGGATCATCTCCGCACTGAGATCGGCCGCCGTCAGCGTCGACAATCGCAGCACCTCACCGTCATCGCTGGGCCTGGCCCCCGAGGACCGACCGGCACTGGCGATCAGTTCGCGCGCCTCAGGGCCCGGCGTCTGGCCGAGCTCCGACAGGAGCACGAAGAGCCGGGCCGCCGTCGCCTTCTGCTGGCTCGATTTCGCCGCGTCGAGCAGGCTCTCGGTCACCGCCGCCATGGAGGCGTCCTGCGGACGTTGCCGCGCGAGGAGGACCAGGCCCTCCGTCAGCGCGCGGTCGAAGGCATCGATCCTCGGCCCGCCCTCGAACTCCGTTGCGCCGGCCCAGCGGCCGGCACCGTTCACGTCGCCCCGGGCGAGCGCGGCACGGGCAAAGACCAGCGCGCGCGGCGCCACGTCGGCGTTCTTCGGCAGGCGCTCGATACCCGGCGCGAGGACGCGGGACACGCTGGCGAAACGTTCCGGCCGCCCGGCCGCTGAGCGCAGGGCATCGGAAAACGCCCGCGCCCGCTCCGCCGCCGAAGCGGTGGGTTCGTTCAGGAGTTGCATGGCGCGCTCCAGCGAGCTGCCGGGATTGTATTCGGGATCGGCTTCGAGCTTCCGGAACGCCTGGCGCACGGCATTCGGATCGGCGAGGCCGGCCTCGGCGGAAATCCCCGCGGCCAGCAGGCGCCATTTCGCCGGCAATTCGTCGCGCTGGGCCAGCGCCAGGGCGTAGTGGGGCTCAACACCTTCCATGGCGTCGCTGGGAGCCTTCAGATCGGCGGCGAGTGAGGCGGTGATGGACAGGCCGTCCCTCAGCCGCGCGGGCGGCTTGCTCGGCGTGTCCACCACGGTGGTGAGCACCGCTTCAAACAGCCAGTCATCGTCCACACCGGCATTCGCTGCGAGTTCCACGGCAAGCTCCACGCCGCGGTCGTCACCGGCCATGGCGAAGCACACCGCGCGCAGCTTGAGATAGTAGGGATCATCGGTGGCGGAGCGTTCCGCGCCGGCGCAGGCCGACGCCACATTGCCGCGCGCCAGCGCCATGTCCGTGGTCAGCCGCTCGGCGTCCCGGCGCATGTCCTCATCGCCGGACTTGCGCATCAGGTCGATGGCGGGCTCGATCTCGCCAAGCGCCCGCAAAAGCCGGATGCGTTCCTCCAGCAGGCCCTCGGCCTTTCCCTGGGGCTTCTCGGCCGGCGAGAGCAGGGCCCGGCGCAACAGGTCGTGCTCGGCCGGTGTCATCAGGATACGGTCGACCCGCCCGAGCGCGGTGCGCCGGAGCAGCGGGATCAGGTCCTCGGCCCGGGAACCGGTCCAGAGATTCGCGGGAAAGGCACCCTCGCCGCGCGAAATGTAACCCGCGCCCCAGGGGTCGATCTCGCCGAGCCCGCCCTCGAAAACGCCCTGCGGCGCGGCGGGGCTGGCCAGGAGGGTGGTTGCCAGCGCGGCTGATGCCAGGAGCCTAGAGAACATTGTCGACCTCGATCCGCTTTTCTTCCGGCGGCGGCAGGGAATCATCGGCCTTGCCGGCGAAGTAGACGAGCGCGCCGCCGATCGCCGCGATGACCACGAAAAAGATGATCAGTTTTCCCTTCATGCCGCCACGTTTCGATTTCATGTCCGTTGCCTGTACGCTGCCGATGCTGTGTTGCGGGACTATGAACACGAGCCAGGCCCGTCCCACAATAGGCTCGCGCATTGCGGCGCGGGCCCGTTGGCTCTATCTGTGGAGGCCAAACCCATCGGAACACGCATGTGCGAGCCAAGAGAATCGCTGGTCAATCAGGACGAAAATGAGGCGCCCTACCTGTCGCGTACAGTGGCGCTCGTCGGACTGATGGGCGCTGGCAAGTCCACGGTGGGCCGGCGGCTCGCCAGTGCCATGGGCCGCAGCTTCCATGACAGCGACGAGGAAATCGAGAAGGCCGCCGGCATGGCGATCTCCGATATCTTCTCCATCCATGGCGAGGAGGACTTCCGCCGCGGCGAGAAGCGGGTCCTGGCCCGGCTGCTGGAGGGCGAACCCCATGTCCTGGCCACCGGCGGCGGGGCCTATCTCGATCCCGAAACCCGCGACATGCTTCGGGAAAAGGCCGTGACGGTCTGGCTCAATGCCGATTTGCGCACGCTGTGGAAGCGCGTGGCGCGGCGGGGACACCGTCCGCTCCTGCGCAACGCCAATCCGCGCGAGGTGCTGGCCCGCCTGTTCGATGAACGCGCGCCGATCTATTCCGAGGCCGACCTTGTGGTGGAAAGCCATGACGGCCCGCATGACCGGGTGGTGGCGGCCATTCTCGACGCACTGAAGGGCTGGACACCGCAAACATGAGCAGGACCGAACCAGGCGATGGGCAGACGGTGCGGGTCGAGCTGGGCGCGCGAAGCTATGACATCGTGATCGGCGAGGGCCTCCTGGCCCATGCCGCGCACTGGATCGCCCCCCTCGTGAAACGACCGAAACTCTTCCTGGTCAGCGACGAGACCGTGGCGGGGCTGTGGCTAGAGACATTCCGGCAGGGCCTGAGGCCGGCGGGGATCGAGGCCCACCTGTTCCAGCTGCCGCCGGGCGAGACGAGCAAGAGCTGGGTCAATCTGGAAGAGATTCTGAACTGGCTTTTCGAGGCCGGCGCGAACCGCGACGATTTGCTGGTCGCGCTGGGTGGCGGGGTGGTCGGTGACATTACCGGGCTCGCCGCGGCGCTGATGAAGCGCGGCATGGGCTTCCTGCAGGTGCCGACCACGCTGCTCGCCCAGGTCGACAGCTCCGTCGGCGGCAAGACGGCGGTGAACTCACGGTTCGGCAAGAACCTGATCGGCGCCTTTCAGCAGCCGCGCCTCGTCATCGCCGATGTCTTAACCCTTGCGACGCTGCCGGAACGCGAATGGCGCGCGGGCATGGCAGAAGTGGTGAAATACGGCCTGATCGATGACCCGGACTTCTTCGATGCCCTGGAGGCCGATCCGCCGCACAGGGGCGACATGGCCGGAATCGTCTCTGCGGTGGCGCGGTCCTGCCAGGCCAAGGCGCGGATCGTGGCCCAGGATGAGCGCGAGGGCGGCGTGCGCGCGCTGCTCAATCTCGGCCACACCTTCGGACATGCGCTGGAAAAGGCGAATGATTACAAGCCCTCCCTGCTGCATGGCGAGGCCGTCGCCTGCGGCATGGCCATGGCGATGCGCTACTCCGTCGGCCATGGCCTGTGCCGCTCCGAAGACGCCGCACGCACCGAGACCCTGCTCAACCGGCTCGGCCTCGTGACGCGGGTGACGGCGCTGGACGGCGGGCCCTATGACGCCGAGGCCCTGCTCGCGCACATGGGCCAGGACAAGAAGGCGCGTGCCGGCCGCCTGCCGCTCATCCTCGCCCGCGGAATTGGCCGGAGCTTCATCCGCCCGGACAATGATACGGGCGACCTGCTCGAATTCCTCAAATCAGAAACGGAGGCGCCAGAAGCGGCCCTGCCATGATCGTCACGACCATTGTTTTCATCATCATCCTCCTGATGATGTCGGGTTTCTTCTCGGGTTCCGAAACCGCCCTCACCGCCGCGTCCCGGGCGCGCATGCACCAGCTGGAGAAGTCGGGCGACAAGCGCGCGGCGCGGGTAAACAAGCTTATCGAGAACCGCGAACGGCTGATCGGGACCATCCTGCTCGGCAATAACCTTGTGAATATCCTCGCCTCGGCGCTGGCGACGTCCCTGTTCGCCACGCTGATACCGGGCGCCGGTGGTGTGGCCGCTGCCACGGCCGTGATGACCATACTTGTGCTGATCTTTGCCGAGGTGCTGCCGAAGACCTACGCCATCTCCAATTCCGACAAGATGGCCATGACCGTCGCCCGGCCGATCGGCTTTCTCGTTGCCATGCTCTCGGGCATCGTGATCACCATCCAGGCCATCGTCTCGGCGACGCTGCGAACGTTCGGCGTGAAGGCCGACACCGATGCCGCCCTCGCCGCCGAGGCCGAGATCCGCGGCGCCATCGAGCTGCATCACCAGGAGGGGGCGGTGGGCGTGCAGGACCGGCGGATCCTGTCCGGCGCGCTGGACCTGAAGGAACTCACCGTCGCCGACGTCATGGTGCACCGCAAGAACATCTCCATGATCTCCATCGACCAGCCCAATCGCGACATCATCATGGCGGCCTTGTCCTCGCCGCACACGCGCCTGCCGCTCTATCAGGGCGAGAAGGAAGAGATTGTCGGCATTTTGCATGCAAAAGATCTTCTGCGCGCGGTGGCCCAGGTCGGTGGCGATTTCGAACAGGTCGACCTCAAATCCATTCTCCGCGAACCCTGGTTCGTGCCGGAAACGCTGTCGGTGCAGGAACAACTCGACGGCTTCCTCAGGCGCCGCTCCCACTTCGCCCTTGTCATCGACGAATATGGCGAGCTCGAGGGCCTGATCACGCTGGAAGACATTCTGGAAGAAATTGTCGGCGACATTCGCGACGAGCACGACCAGCCCGTCCAGGGCGTGCGCGTCCAGCCCGATGGCTCGGTCAATGTCGATGGCTGGGTTCATATCCGCGATCTCAACCGCGCGCGGGACTGGAACCTGCCCGACGAGGAAGCCGTCACCGTGGCGGGGCTTGTCATCCACGAGGCCCAGGCCATCCCGGAGGTCGGCCAGTGCTTCCAGTTCCACGGCTACCGGTTCGACATCCTGCGCCGCAACCGCAACCAGATCACCGGCCTGCGCATCACGCCGCAGGCGGAGGAATAGGCTCTACCCCTTGTGATAGGGCGTGCCGGCGAGGATGGTGGCAGCGCGGTAGAGCTGTTCGGCCAGCATGGCGCGCACGAGGCGGTGGGGCCATGTCTGGGGACCGAAGGCGAGGGTCCGGCGCACCGTATCGCGCACGGCGTCTGAATAGCCCGCCGCACCGCCGATCAGGAACACAGCCTCGGGTGTGCCGCCGTCGCGCCAGTCCGCCAGCCGCCCGGCAAGCCCGGTGGACCCGAGCGCCTCGCCATGTTCGTCGAGGCGCACGCTCACCGCGTCGCCGGGAAGCTTCGCCAGAATACGCTCACCCTCTGCGGCCAGCCCGCTGCCCTCCGCGATTTCCAGCTCCGTCACCTTGCGGAAGCCGATCCCCGGCGCCATGCGGCGCAGGCGCGCCAGATAGTCGTCCACCAGATCACGCTCCGGGCCCGCTTTCATGCGGCCGACGGCGAGAAGGGTGAGTTTCACGGGCGCGCCGTGCGGGAAAAGGGCTCAGGATTGCTGGCGGTGTTTGCCGGCCTCCGGCGCGTCGCCCCAGATGCGCTCGAGCTGGTAAAACTCGCGCACTTCCGGGCGAAAGAGATGGACCACGACATCGCCGGCATCGATCACCACCCAGTCGCAGGTCTGCTTGCCATCGACCCGGGCGCGGGTGGCGCTGTCATCCTTGAGCTTGCGCTGGATGTGGTCGGCGAGCGCGTTGACATGCCGGGCGGAACGGCCCGAGGCGACGATCATCTCGTCCGCAATGGAGGATTTCCCGGTGAGGTCGATGCGCACAATGTCCTCGGCCTTGTCGTCTGCGAGACTGGCGACGATCATGTCCCCGAGGGCGTTCCCCCTGTCAGAAGTCATGGCGAGACCGCCACTGGAAGGAACAGGGGAGGGTTGGGCGGGCCGCACCGGGCGAGACGTCATAGGCAAAAAGCAAGGATCCTCATTGGCTGTTGTTGCGGTGTTCTACCATGACCATCGATCCCGGGCCAGACATAGCTTGATGACAGGAGCATGGCGCTTCCACCCCGACCCTCAATCCTTCGTCAGCCCGGCCGCCTTCAGCGTCTTCCAGGCGCGGATGACCCGGGCGAGCTTGGCTTCCATGGACCGGTCGCCGCCATTGCTGTCGGGATGAAAGCGGCGGACATATTCTGCGTAGCGCTCGCGCACCTCCTTCGGGCTGGCGCTCTCGGGCAGGTCGAGTTCGTTCAGCGCGCGGATCTGCAGGCGCGTGCGACCGGAGGCCCGCGATCCATCGGAGCCGTCACCGCCGAGATCGAAGAACTGCCGCCCCGCCCAGGTGCGCGGATCGTGGGAGCGGGCCGCCCGCGCCCCGCCCATGGGCCCGCGCCCGAATTTCCAGGTCTTCTGGTGGCCATAGGCCTGGCCCGCCTGGAAGGCGGCGATCTCGGCCTCGGTCATGCCGTCGAAGAAATCATACGACTTGTTGTATTCTGCTGCATGGCGCTGGCAGAACCAGAACTTGCCGGGCTTGCCGTCATTGCGCGGGGCGGGATGGTCGCCGGCCAGGTCGCAGCTCTGGTGCTCGCAGGCCCGCGTCTTCGCGGCGCGTTGCCGGGAAGCATCCGCCTTCGAGGGCTTGACGCGGATGTCCTTGAACTTGACGCGGTATGAATAGGTCGACGACATGGTGGCGGAAGATGGCGCGCAGCCCTTAATGAGGCAAGAATTGACACGCAGGATTGACCGTATTCGCGACACTTTGGAGCGAAATTTTTCACCCGCAACGCTTGAGGTGAGCGACGACAGCGCCCGCCATGCCGGCCATGCCGGCGCGAGCCCCGGAGGCGAGACCCATTTCATCGTCACCATCAAGGCGGAGGCCTTTGCGGGATTGAGCCGAATCGAGATGCATCGCGCGGTGAATGCCGCGCTCCGGGACGAGTTCGACAGCGGCCTGCACGCCCTCAACATCAAAGCCAGTGCGCCATGAGCCAGCCCGCGGTGCCCGACGCCGAGGACCTGCCCGAGGGCGGCTGGTTCGACGACAATGGCTCGCACTGGATGGCGGTGCGCATCTATTACGAGGACACCGACTTCACCGGCATGGTCTACCATGCCAATTACTTGCGGTTCTTCGAGCGCGGCCGCTCAAGCCATCTGCGCGCCGCCGGGGTGCGCCATACAGACCTGTTGCAGCGCGAGGACCCGGCCGCCTTCACTATTGTACGCGCCGAGGTTGACTACAGGCGACCGGCCCGCGTCGATGACCTGATGCTGATCCGGACCGACTATCTCGGCCTGAACGGCATCCGCATCCTGTTCCGACAGGCCGCCATGCTGGGCCAGACCATCCTCGCGCAGGCGCGCATCACAGCTGTTGCCATCCACATGGACGGACGCCCGCGCCGGCCGGTCGCCGAGGTGGCCGAACGCCTCGACGGATACATTGTCGGCAGCCCGGACTGAGTTCTCGAGGGGCCGCACCAGTGGGGATTCGACTCCGGCGAAATTTGCGTCAGGTTCCGAGATTGTCACCAATTGGTTAACCTTGAATGGTCTAACTGGGCAGAGAATCGCAGCGGTCCGCACAGTCCTTGCCGGGATTTCGCCCCATTTCAACGCGAAACACCGGGCGAATGGGGTCGCGGCGCGTTGAGAACATCGAAACGGGCAGGCCGATGGTCATTCGCATCGCGGCCGGATAATTAGTGGAGTGCATACGGGCATGCCGGAAGCTGAAATCGAGACCACCAGCCAGATCGACGATTTTTCCCTGATCAACCTCTTCTTCATGGCCGACATTGTCGTAAAGGCCGTGATGGTGATCCTGATCATCGCCTCGCTCTGGTCCTGGGCCGTGATCATCGAGAAATGGATCACCATTGGCAGCGCCAGGCATAAGGCCAGGAAGTTCGAGGACTCCTACTGGTCCGGCCGCGGCGAGATGATGGACGCCCGGCCCGGCGAAAGCGGCAACGCCCTGACCCAGATCTATGCCGCTGCCTCGCGCGAGTTTGCCAGTGCCCGAGCCGGTGACCGCGAGGGCACGCTCGAGCGCGCCGCCCGGGCCATGAAGGCCACGATCGACCGCGAAGCCGGCAAGGCAAGCGCCGGACTCGGCGTGCTGGCCACGGTGGGCTCGGCCTCGCCCTTCATCGGCCTGTTCGGCACGGTCTGGGGGATCATGAATTCCTTCCGCGCCATCGCCGACCAGCAATCCACCAATCTCGCCGTTGTCGCGCCGGGCATCGCCGAAGCCCTGTTCGCCACCGCGCTTGGCCTCGTGGCCGCCATTCCGGCGGTGATCTTCTACAACAAACTCTCCGCCGACGCGAACGGCTATGCCGACCAGATGGACATCTTCAGCGAGGAAGTCCTTGTGCGCATGTCGCGCAAACTGTCTGAACAGGGAGGCTGAGCGATGGCCATGTCCATGCCCGGCCCCGGCAACAATCGCCGCGGGCGACGGTCGCTGCAATCGGAGATCAATGTGACGCCCTTCGTGGACGTCATGCTCGTTCTGCTGATCGTGTTCATGGTCACCGCGCCGCTGCTGCAGGAGGGCATCGACGTGTCGGTGCCGAAGACCGAAGCGAGCAACCTGCCCGCCAGCGAGGGCGAGCCGCTCACCGTGTCGGTGCTGGCGGACGGAACGGTCTACGTCATGGAAGAGGAGGTCGCGATCGAGGACCTCATCACCAAGCTCGAGGCCGTGGCCGGGGCGGGCTATGAGGAACGCATCTTCCTGCGGGGGGACGGGGAACTCGGCTGGCAGGGGGGTGTCGAGGTGATGGCGCGGATGCAGCAGGCAGGCTTCCGCAACATCGCCATCCTGACCGAATCCCCCACGAGGTAGCATGATCCGCGGACTCACAGGTTCCATTGCCCTGCATGCCGGCATCATCGCAGCCGGCTATTTCGCGTGGCCCTATGTGGAAACGGAGTCGGAATATGTGCAGGCGATCCCGGTGACCGTGACCACGGTGGCCGACGTGATCGATATCGCCCCCATTCCGCGCCGCCGCGAGGAGCCGCCGGAAGAGCCGCCCGAAGAGGTCGCCCCGCCGGACATGCCGGACGTGGAAGAAATGCTCGAAAGCCTGCCGGACGAAACCGCGCCGGAGCCCGAGCCTGAAGAGCCCGAACCCCAGGCGCCTCCGGCGCCACCTCCCGAGGCCGAACCCGAGGAGGTCGTCCAGGTCCCCGAGGAGACCGAAGCGGAAACGCCGGAACCGGAAGAGGCCGAAGACGAACCGGAACCCGAGCCCGAGCCCGAAACGCCCGAGCCCCAGGTCGTTGTGCCGCCGGAGCCGGAAACCGACGCGCTGGACGACCTGCTAGCCGATGACTCCCTGTTCAACATCGACCCCGAAGACCAGAAACGCGCCCCGCCGCCACCGCCGCGCGAGGAACCGAAGGAACTGCCGCAAGCCACGCCCGAGGAACCGCGCCGCGGCGCCGGAGCGGGCGAGCGGGCCGTCGCCACCGTGGAGGCCATGCTGGTCAGCCAGATGAAGGTCTGCTGGGACGATGTGCAGGACCTGCCGAACCCCGAGCGGCTGCTGGTGGTGGTTCGTGTGCGGCTGAACGAGAACGGGACGCTGAAGGGGTCACCGGAACTCATCAGGCCGCGCCCCGGCCAGATGATCGGCGACCGGCCGATGCAGATTGCCGCCGAGCGTGCCATCCTGGCGACACAGAGATGTGGCAGGGGCGGCTACAACCTGCCCGAGGAATACTACGACATCTGGAACGAGATCACTTTCACGGTCGGCCCCGACTGATCGACCACAACACGTAACACCGCGCAAACCCCAAGGAGACCGCCCCGATGACCCTGAAGACATGGATGGCCGCGCTGATGGTGCTGGCTGCAACCCTGCTCGCCCTTCCCGGCTGGGCCCAGATCGACGTGCGGATCACCGAGGGCACCGCCAAGCCAAAGCCCATCGCCATTCCGGACTTCGACGCCGACGGCGCGGAGGCCGAGGCGCTCGCCCGCCAGGTGAGCGACGTGGTACGCAACGACCTCGTCTCCTCCGGCCTGTTTGCGACGATCGACGAGAACGCCTTCCTGCAGAACGACATTTCCATCGACACCCAGCCGCGGTTTGCCGACTGGCGCGTGATCAAGGCCGACAATCTCGTCGTGGGCCGGGCGCGCATCCTGGCCGACGGCCGGCTCGAAGTGGCCTTCCGGCTGTGGGACAATTATGGTGAGCAGATCGTCGAGATCGATGGCCAGTCGGGCAAACGCTACGTCACCAACCAGGACAACTGGCGCCGCATCGCCCACAAGATCGCTGACCATATCTATGAGCGACTGACCGGTGCCGATCCCTATTTCGACAGCCGCATCGTCTACATCGCCGAGAGCGGGCCGAAGACCAATCGCGTCAAGCGCCTCGCCATCATGGACAGCGACGGCGCAAACCCGGAATACCTGACACCGGGCGTGCACCAGGTGATCACGCCGCGCTTCTCCCCCTCGGCGCAGGAAATCACCTACATGTCCTTCGAGCGCGGCAGGCCGCGGGTCTATCTGTTCAACATCGAGACCGGCCGCCAGGAGGTGCTCGGCAACTTCCCCGGCATGACCTTCGCGCCGCGCTTCTCGCCCGACGGACGCTCGGTCCTGCTGAGCCAGGCGCGCGACGGCAACACCGACATCTTCATCATGAACCTTTCGACGCGCCAGGTGCGCCAGCTCACCGACCATCCCGCGATCGACACCTCGCCCTCCATGTCGCCTGACGGACGGGAGATCATCTTCACCTCCGACCGCGGCGGCTCGGGCCAGATCTACATCATGAATGTCGATGGCAGCCCCCGAAACTGCCCGAATGGCGGACGGGCCGTGGCCTGCCGGCTGACCTTCGACAAGGGCGGACGCGGTCGCTACTACACCCCGGTCTGGAGCCCGCGGGGCGACCAGATCGCCTTCACCAAGACCAGCGGCGGGAAATTCTACATCGGCGTCATCCGTGCCGACGGGAAAGGCGAACGGCTGCTGACCGACGCCTTCCTGGCCGAGGGACCGACCTGGGCACCGAACGGTCGGACGATTGCCTTCTTCCGCGAGGTGAACCCCGGCGACGCCCCCTCGCTCTGGTCGATCGATTTCACAGGCAAGAACCTTCGCCCGCTGGCCACCGAGGCGGCGGCCTCCGATCCGGCCTGGTCGCCGCTGCTTGAATGATTGCTGGCAATGGACGGGCGCTGAATGACCGAATTGTCACCTGCGCCCCCAATTTTGCCGGATCAGGGTAGTTTTTCGGACACAGGTGTGGCGCAAAAACGATCGAATTCGGAGTTCAATCCCACGAATTGTCGTGCAATTGACAAGATGAGGCTTTACAGGGGTAATGGAGACGCTTGAGCAGGAAGGGAGCATTTCCATGCGCAATATTCTGGCCGTCAGCGCTGCTGGCGCCTTTATCATGAGCCTGGGTGCCTGTGCCACCCGCCAGGAACCGGTTCAGGAAGCCACACCGGTTGAGCCTCCCGTGCAGGAGGAAGAGGTTGTTGTCGAAAGGCAACCGGAAGTGGTCGAGGAGCGCACCGTCGTTCCGGCTGCCACCGGGCCGCGTCCTGGCAGCGTCGAAGACTTCACCGTGAATGTCGGCGACCGTGTCTATTTCGACACCGACCAGTACAATCTCGACGCTGAAGACCGCGCCCGCCTCGATCGACAGGCCGCCTGGCTGCAATCCTATCCGCAGGTGCGCCTGCTGATAGCCGGCAATGCCGATGAGCGTGGCACGCGCGAATACAACCTCGCCCTCGGCGAGCGCCGGGCCAATGCCGCGCGCGACTATCTCGTGTCCATGGGAATCGACCCCTCGCGCCTCGAAACCGTGTCCTACGGCAAGGAGCGCCCGACCGATCCGCGTTCGACGCCGGAAGCCTGGGCCCTGAACCGCAACGCCCACAGCCAGATCGTTTCCGGCGCCGGTTCCTAGGGCCCATACTCCGTTATTTTGCCGCATTGAGCGGCGGAGTTCCGGTTCGTGGCCAGGCGCGTTCCCGCAGTAAGGGCGAGCCCTTTCAAGGGGGCGCAATGCCACCACTGGCCGGAAGACCGATGCTCGGGGCATATAGCTGACGCCTCAGGCATCTGACTGGCACCCCGCTGCGTCAAGCCGCTTGGCCGGGGATTGCCCCGACCGGCGCGTCTTTCCTGGCATGGCTTGGTCATCTGTCTGTCACTCCGACAAAATCATTGAGTCTGGACCCTGGGGTCCAGACTCAATTTTTGTTCAGCCGCAGGCCTTGCCTTCGGCTGCCAAGTTCGCTGACAAAAAGGGCTGGGGCGCCTCAATTCCGCCCCAGCCTTTTCTTTTTATCGCAGACTCTCACA
>CAZXWB010000020.1:0-20258 GCA_964644395.1 uncultured Hyphomonadaceae bacterium
AAGTCCATCGCCGATGTGCTGGACATGACGGTGGAGGAAGCCGCGAAATTCTTCGCCGCCGTGCCGGCCATTGCCGGCAAGCTGGAAACGCTGGCGCGCGTCGGCCTGACCTATATCAAGGTCGGCCAGCAGGCGACCACGCTGTCGGGCGGCGAGGCCCAGCGAGTCAAGCTCGCCAAGGAGCTGTCGAAACGCGCCACGGGCCGCACGCTCTACATCCTCGACGAGCCGACCACGGGGCTGCACTTCGAGGATGTGCGCAAGCTGCTGGAGGTGTTGCAGGAACTCGTCGATGCGGGCAACACGGTCGTGGTGATCGAGCACAATCTCGATGTCATCAAGACCGCTGACTGGATCGTCGATCTCGGCCCCGAGGGCGGTGATGGTGGCGGGCAGGTCGTCGCCACCGGCACGCCCACGGAGGTCGCCCAGGTCGACGGAAGCCATACCGGACGCTTCCTGGCAGAGACCTTCCGGCGCCATGATGAGCGCCGCGCAAGCCGGAATGCCGGTGAACGCAAGGCCGCCAGGGCGAAGAAGGCGAAGGCCGCCGCCGAGTGATCAGGCCTCGGCAGCGTCCGCCTCGGCCGGTCGCGTCTGGGCGAGCACGGAGCGGCACACCCCAAAGAAGATGATCGCCGGGACGGTGAACACCGCAAACATGGCGAGTAGCTTCACCAAAGACCCGTCGGGCGAGATGAGGACGGTGAGCGCGAGCGCCGCAAGGCCCGGCAGGACAACGGCCAGTCCGCCGGCGCCGAGCAGGGCGAAGGACTGACCCCTGGTCCAGCCACCGGGCTCGAAGACGACGAAACGTCCCCGCTCCAGGGCAAGCGGCCTGAACGCGCAGGTGCGCAGGATAAGCAGAAAGGGCGCCATGGCCGCCAGCAGGGTGGTCAGCACCACCGCCGCGGTTCCCGCCTGGCCCAACCGGTCCACCGTCGCCGCGATGCCTTCGCCTGCGAGATCGAGGGTTTCGGGATCGACCTCCAGCGCCACCAGCACCGATGCGGCGAAAAAACCCGCCACGGCGAAAGCGAGCACGCTGGCCAGGGCCAGCACCGGCATGAAACCGAGCATGGACAGGAACACCGAAAGCTCAGGACTGCCCGGTGGCTTGAGGCCCAGCGCCGGGCCCGTCCCGATCCGCGCGAGCTGTCCCTGATAGAGCGCCCAGACAAGCGCAAGCGGCACCCAGACAATGATCGCACGAAGCTCGCCAATGCCGGTGCCCTGCGCCAGCTGGCCGAAGCCGGCAGCCGCCAACGCGCTGAGCACGACATAAAGGACATGGGCCACCGGCGCGCCGGCCAGGGCCGTCGGCAGGAAGCCATAGGCCTCGCGCACGGTGCGGAAAATCGAAACACTGTTCATGGGCGCCTAAGTGGCACGCCCGGCAAAAATTGCCAGTGAAGACACGCGCCGGTGCGCTTGACCCGCCCCGGCCCGCGCCGCATGTCTCACACCATGACCGAAAAACGTATTCACATCATCGGCGGCGGCATGGCCGGATCGGAAGCCGCCTGGCAGGCGGCAGAAATGGGCTGCCCCGTGACGCTGCACGAGATGCGGCCCCTGCGCGGCACCGATGCCCACCAGACCGATGGGCTGGCGGAACTTGTCTGTTCCAATTCCTTCCGCTCCGACGACCATGTGCACAACGCCGTCGGCCTCCTGCATGAGGAAATGAGGCGGCTGAACGGGCTGATCATCGCCAAGGGCCACGAACACCAGGTGCCGGCGGGCTCGGCGCTCGCGGTGGACCGGGACGGCTTCAGCCAGGCCGTGACGGCGACGCTGGAAGCCCATCCCAATATCGAGATTTCCCGCGAAGAGGTGACCGCCCTGCCCGCGCCCGACTGGGGTCCGACCATCATGAGTACGGGACCGCTGACTTCCGACGCGCTCGCCGACGCCATCCGCATCGAAACCGGCGAGGACGACCTCGCCTTCTTCGACGCCATCGCGCCCATTGTGCATTTCGACTCCATCGACATGCACAAGGCTTGGCGCCAGTCCCGCTATGACAAGCCGGGTCCGGGCGGCGACACCGCGGCCTATATCAACTGCGCCCTGGACGAGGACCAGTACAACGCTTTCATCGACGCGCTGATCGCGGCGGAGAAGACCGAATTCAAGGACTGGGAGAAGGACACGCCCTATTTCGAGGGCTGCCTGCCCATCGAAGTGATGGCCGAGCGCGGGCGCGAGACGCTGCGCTTCGGGCCGCTGAAGCCCGTGGGCCTGACCAACCCCCATGCGCCGGACACCCGCCCGCATGCCGTGGTGCAGCTGCGCCAGGACAATGCGCTGGGCACGCTGTGGAACCTGGTCGGCTTCCAGACCAAGATGAAATACGGGGCGCAGACGCACGTCTTCCGCATGATCCCGGGGCTCGAGAATGGGCAGTTCGCCCGCCTCGGCGGCATTCACCGCAACACCTTCCTGAACTCCCCGAAACTGCTCGACCAGCAATTGCGCCTGAAATCGAAGCCGCACATCCGCTTTGCCGGCCAGGTGACAGGTGTCGAAGGCTATGTCGAAAGCGCGGCCATGGGGCTGCTGGCCGGCCGCTTCGCCGCGGCAGAAATGCTGGGCAATGAGCTCTCGCCGCCACCTCCCACGACGGCGCTTGGCGCGCTGATCGCTCACATCACCGGCGGGCACCTGGAGACCGGAAAGAGCTTCCAGCCCATGAACGTGAATTTCGGCCTCTTCCCGCCACCGGATCCCGACACTGTCGCGACAACGGGGCCGGACGGCAAACGTCTGAAAGGCAAGGACAAGGGCCGGGCCAAGAAGGCCGCCCTGTCGGCTCGCGCGCTGGACGACATCGCGGCCTGGAAGGACGCAGGCACAGTTACCCCGGCCGTGGCAGCGGAGTAGGTTCCAGCGCACAAACAAGGGGGGCGGTGATGGAACGAGACAGGGACACGGGCACGGAGCAGGAGCGCCAACTGGTGCGCTCGATCTCGGCCACGGCGGCGTGTCGCGCCAGCAGCGACCCGGTCGAAAAGACGCTTGAGGACATCCATGCCGACCCGGAAACACAGGCGCGGGTGATGGCGGGCCTTGGCGGGCAGGCTTTTGAACTGACCCGCGACATACCCGACGCATCGGTGTTCATCGACCGGCCCGCAGACGGCTTCATCGACGCCCTCGCCATCATCGTGGTGCCCGGCGCCTTCCGCGAGGCGCGGCGGATCGCGGTGATCCTGCGGCCCTTCGCCTTCGTCCAGACCGTGGCGAAGGGCCGGATCGCGGTGGTCGCACCGCAACGCTACGTCACCGATTTCGCATCCATACCAGCCTGGGCGCGCTGGGCGATCGCGCCCTTCGGTCGCCATGCCGAAGCCGCGGTGATCCATGACTGGCTCTATGCCCTTGGCGGCAAGAAAGACAGGGCCGCCCGCAAGCGCGCCGATGACATCTTCCGTCTCGCCTTGGGAAACCTGGGTGTCGGCATCATTCGCCGCAACCTGATGCACCGGGCGGTCCGGTTCGGCGGAAAGAAAGCCTTCGGTAACGAAAGCGAAATGAACTTCCGGCGCCTCGACGACCTGGCCCCCATCGTGCCACCACCGGAAAAGGCCCCTTTCCAACCCACAGTCTTCTTTCGCCCCCGAACGAGGTCGGCTCAGTCGGAACCCGTTGCGCCAGCCTCGCCGAGCACATAGTCGGCGACCCGTTCGGCGGCGGGCTTGCCACCCACACCCATGCGGCTCAGCGCCTCGTTCTGTCCGGCGACCTGGCGCAAGCGGCGCTCGGGCGAGGCGAGCAGGCGCGCAGCGGTCTCTGCGATCAGTTCGCCCCGGCAGCGGGTCTGGACGAATTCCGGCGCGATCTCGTTGCCAGCCGCCAGGTTCATGAGCGTGATGTAGTCTGCCTTGTAGAGAAAACTGCGCGCGACCGCCCAGGTCACCCAGCCGAGCTTGTAGGCGACAATCACGGGTGCGCCGAGCAGCCCCACTTCCGTGGTCACGGTGCCCGAACAGGCCAGCACCAGGTCGGAAGCGGCGATCGCGTCGTGGCGCGCGGACTCTTCGGTCAGTATGTGGAGGTTTCCGGCCCCTTCCAGAGGGCCGAGATCGAGCTGGCTCGCCACACTGGCCGAGGGCGCGATGGCCAGCACGAGGTCGCCATCGGCCTCGCGCAGGCGGTGGGCGGCATCGATCAGGGCCGGCGCCACGCGCCGCATCTCCGATGACCGGCTGCCCGGCAGCACCGTGACGATCGGTCTGCGGTCATCGACGCCGATACGGGATCGGAAAGCGGCCGCGTCGCCGGTGATGTTGCGACCGAGCGCCGGATTGCCGATGACATGGGTGTCCGCGTCGAGGCCCTCATAGAACGGACGTTCGAATTCGTGGATGCACAGAACGGCATCGACGACCCGCGCCAGTTTCGCCGCGCGGCCCGGACGCGTGGCCCAGACCTGCGGGCCGATCACCTTTACCACGCGCATGTCCGGGGCACGCGCCTTCAGCCGCTCGGCCACGCGGATCATGAAGCCCCAGGAATCCACCAGCAGGACCTGGTCGGGCCGGCGTGCCACGATATCGTCCACCGCCGCATCGGCCAGTGCCAGGACTTCACGATAGACCTTAAGCCCGTCGAGCAGGCCGACAATGGAGAGCGGTGCGGTGTCAATGGGGCTCTCGATCCCCCTTTCGCCAAGCGCGTGGGCACCGATCCCTGCGAACTCGAGGGCGGGCGCACGGGCGCGCAGCGCATCGACGATCTCGGCTGCGAAAGTGTCTCCGGAGGGCTCCGCTGCGACGAGATAGACAAGGCTCATGGGGCGGTGCCGGTCCCGGGCGGAAAGATGTGGATGAACAGGCCGAGATGATCGGCTTCGGCCACGGTCCCGGCGAGATCGACAATCAGCCCGCCGCCCGCCTCCAGGGCGATCCCGCGCAGGCCGGCGGCTGCGGCGTTGCGCACCGTGCGCGCGCCGATGGTCGGCAGGTCGATGCGGCGTTCCTGTATCGGCTTTGGACGCTTGACCAGAACACCGCGGCGGGCACCCGGCGTACCGCGCACGGGCTCCGGCAGGGTCGCTACCCGCGCCAGCATGGCGTCGGTGCCTTCCTGAGCCTCCACTGCCAGCACCAGTCCGTCGCAGACCACACAGCCCTGGCCGATGTCGAGCGTGCCGATGGTGGCGGCAACCCGGGCGCCACGGCCGATGTCGTCGAGGTCGCCCGCCAGGGGCGCCTTCTCCGTCAGCGTGCCGGCGGCCTCCACGAGCTCACTCGCCACATCATCGGCGCCGACCACTTCGAAGCCCTCCGCCTCGTAGAAATCCAACAGCACGCGCATCAGGGCGTCATCGCCTTCCCTCGCAGCGCTCATCACCTTCGGCAACAGGCGCGCGCCACGGAAATCGAGCTTCAGCGCCTTCCAGTCAGGACGCTGCACATTGCCGGCAAACACCACACGTTCCGCACCGGCGGCGCGCAGCCGCTCCACCTGCTTGCCAAGTTGTCCGATGCCGATGCGCGCGCCGGGAAAGGTGTCGAGGCGCGGCTCCTCGAACCCCTTGAGCTGGATCACGAAGACCCGTCCCCCCTGCGCCACCGCACGCCGCGCCACCTCGACGGGCAGGTCACCACTGCCCGCGATGATGCCGAGAACAGGCTCCTGAATCTCAAGCGCGGTCATCTGCGTCGCCTCGGCTGGCAGACCGGGCGCTTGGCATCACCGGACAGGAAGTCGAGCACCTGGCGGGCAAGCGGACGGTCGCCATGGTCGGCCTCAGCGCGCGCGCGTCGCTCCGCGAAACTGCCTTCGCCCTCGAAAAGAGCGGCATAGACCGCGCGGATCTCGCGCATGTCGGCGCGGCTGAACCCCCGGCGCTTCAGGCCGTTCACGTTCACCCCGGCAAGCTCAGCATGGTTGCCCACCGCCGAGCCGAAGGGCACGAGGTCCTCCACCAGAATGGCCCCGCCGCCGAGGAAGGCATGGTCGCCGATGCGCACAAACTGGTGGGTGGCCGACTGTCCGCCCAGCCAGACCTGCTCACCAAGAGTGACGTGGCCTGCGAGGATGGCATCATTGGCGAACACGCATTTGCGTCCGACCTGACCATCATGTCCGACATGGCTGCCAACCATAAAATAGCAGTCCGGCCCGATCTTTGTGAGGCCAAAGCCGGAGGGCGATCCGCCATGTATCGTCACATGCTCGCGGATCACGCAGGTCTCGCCGATTTCGAGCGGTGTGTGTCCGGGCGGCAATCCGATAATCTGGGGCGCGCCGCCGACATGGGCGAAGGGAAAGATCTCGCAGCCTGCGCCGATGCGGGTGTCGCCCGTGACACTGGCATGGTGATGCAGCCTCACACCGTCGCCCAGCGTGACGCCCGCACCGACGAAGGCATAGGCACCGATGACAACCCCGTCACCGAGCCGGGCCCCGTCCTCGATAATGGCCGTGGGATGCACGCCGCTCACGTCTTCGCCTTCCGGTTGGCCTGGCGCGAGAGCCAGGCGGTCTCGCGCATCCAGTTGCGGAAGGGCCGCGCCGGCGTGCCACCCCAGGTCTCCCCGGCGGGCACGTCCTTCATGATGGCGGCATCGGCGGCCAGGCGCGCGCCGGCGCCGATCCTGACATGGTCGGCGATGCCGACCCGGCCACCGAGCATCGCACCATCTTCAAGCGTGACCGTGCCCGAGAGCCCGGCGAAGGCAGCCATCACGACATTGCGCCCGACGCGCACATTGTGGCCGATCTGGCAAAGATTATCGATCTTGGTCCGCGCGCCGATCATGGTGTCGTCGAAGGCGCCGCGGTCGATGCAGCAATTGGCCCCGATCGAGACATGGTCCTGGATGATGACGCGCCCGAACTGGGGCATGTCCTCGGCCCCGTCGGAACCGGCTATCGTGCCGAAACCCGCCTCGCCGATGCGCGTGCCGGACAGGATGGTTACATGGTCGCCCACCAGCGTGCAGCGCATGGACACATGGGCGCCGATCTCGCAGTCCCGGCCGATGCAGACCCCAGGACCGATGACGCTGCCGGGGCCGATCAGGGTTCCCGCACCCACCATCGCGCCGTCGCCAATGATGGCACCGGTCCCGATCAGGGCACCGTCCTCGATCCGGGCCCGAGGCGAAACCTGCGCCTCACCGGTGGGCCAGGGACGGGGCGCGGTGAGGTGGCGCGCCATGTCGGCAAAGACGAGGCGCGGGCGAGCGACGGGCAGGAGGATGGCTGAACCCGGCGCCTCAGCCTCGAGGTCTTCGCGCACCAGACACACGCAACCCTCGCCGGAAATCTCGCCGGGCCGGAGCGCCTTGCCCTCAAAAAAACAAAGCCCGCCTTCACCGGCCGCAGCCGATGGGGCGAGCCCTTTGATGGTAACGTCCGGCGCGCCGGGGACATGGAGGCTGAGGTGTTTCAGCAGGTCGGCCAGTGAGGTGTTCTCACGCCAAGTGTAGAAACGCCCGTCAAGCCCCATTGTCCGTCCTGCCTGCCCCCGATCCGCCGAACCGATTGATCGTGACTTACTGGGCCGGCGTCGGCGCCGCCCGGCGCACGACATTGACGCTCGGCTTGCGCTGGTCGATCACCTGAATCACCCGGTCCGTGGCATCGGCGCTGGCCGGGAAATAAAGCATGGAATTGGCATCCTGGACGCAGGTCGCCCCGCGTTCCTGGGCCACCGTCTGCAGCACGCCCTCCAGCGAGGTGGCAAAGTCGCGCCACGCCATCATCTCGGTGTATTTCAAATCGCGCAAGGTCTTGTTCTGCCGCTCACCAAAGGAATTGAGGCGCGACTCGAAGCTGTTGATGCGCGACATGAGGCTGGCATCGGCCTTGATCTGGGCCTCGGTCTTGCCCTGGACGAGCGAGGCGATGGTGTTGCGCTCGTTCTCCAGCGACTCGCCCTCGGGCTTGAGCTGCTGGCCTGTGGATTCCGCCATCGTCTTCAGCTTGGCGCGGATGTCCTTGGCGCCCTTGGCGTCCTGGATGATCTTGGCCTGGTTGACCACGATGGACTGCTGGCAGGTCTGAGCACCGGCGGCGGGCACGGCAACCAGCGAGACCGGAAGCAGAACCGCGGCAGCGGCCACGAAGGTGGAACGGATACGCTTGAGTGACTTCATGAACATGGATCGAACCTTTCGGAGGTTACGTTTTCCTAGAAAGTGGTGGAGGTGGAGAAGCGGAAGGTTTCGGTCCGGTCGTACTGTTCCTTGCGGATGATCTGCGAGAAATCAAACCGGATCCTTCCGAACGGGGAGTCCCATAACACACTGAGCCCGGCGGCGGCCCTTAAAGACAGTTCATCCTCGATGGTGATGGCCGCCGGTCCGACAAAACCACCACGCGTCTGGTAATTGAAGTCTTCAATGACCGTGTTGCCTTCCTCATCGAACTCGAGATCCTTGTCGGGCAACACGCCAAGGGAGCCGGCATCGACGAACAGTCTTGTATCGATGCCATATTCCTCGGGCAGGTAGTTCGGAAATGTGAGCTCCATGGTGCTCTGATAGTACAGTTGCCCACCGAGCGCATTAAGGCGTTGCACCTCGCCCGTCGGCGTCCCGTTCTCATCGGCCAGGATCGCGATCTGGCGCGGACCGAGGCCGGCCACGTCGAAACCGCGGAAACTGTTGCCTCCACGGAAGAAGCGATTGTTGATCCTGAGCGAGTCATTGTCACCGAAGGGAAAGATGTATCCGCCCGACAGGCGCCAGCTCGCGCGCACGCCCGGCAACAGCCCGCGATAGACCGCGCCGCTGGTTTCTGTGCGCAGGTACTGTACGTCGCCGCCGAGGCCCGCAAGGTCCTGGGACAGGGAGAAATCGAAACCGCGGGTCGGTTCGAAGGGATCGTTTCGACGGTCCCAATTGAATGTGTAACCGAGAATGGATGACAGATCCGATCGCTCTTCCAGGCAAAGGGAACGGTTCACCCGGAACGTGTTGAGCGTGGACACCGAAACGCCGGGGTCGCAGATGTCGCCCACCGTCGCCCCGGTGGGCAGCGGATCCTGGTCCACCACAAGGAAACGCTGGCCGGCCACGGTATCGTCGCTGGGGTCGTCGGGCGTGTCATTGTCGTCAATCACGTCGACAAAGATCTCGTTGCCATCCTCATCGAAGGCAACGGGAATGTCGCGCACATTGATCTCGTCCTGGCGCAGCGTGTAGCGCAATTGCATGCTGGTGCGGTCGGTCAGCGGGAAGCCGAGGCGGAGACCGGCACCGGTGGTTTCGGTTTCGAAACTGGACACGTCCAGGAAGTCCGAACGCGTGGAGAAGACATCCACACCGGCGGCGAGGTTGCGCCCGAGGAATCGCGGCTCGGTGAAGCGCAGGTCGACGACCTGCTGGCGTGAGGAGGCCGACACCCGCGCCGAGAGCGCCTGTCCGCGACCGCGCAGGTTACGCTCGGTCACACTGGCATCGATGAGGAAGCTGTCCACGGAGGAGAAACCGGCCGCAAAGGCCAGTTCGCCGGTGGGCTGCTCTTCGACTTTCACGTCGATCACGGACCGGTCGGGCGCCGAGCCGGGACGCTCCTCGACCTCGACCTCGCCGAAATAGCCGAGCGCGCGCACCCGGTTGCGCGAGCGGTCGAGCAGGACGCGGTTGAAGGCGTCGCCTTCGGAAATGCGCAGCTCGCGGCGGATCACATTGTCCAGCGTGGCGGTGTTGCCGACAATATTGATGCGCTCGATATAAACGCGCGGTCCCTCGTCCACGACCAGGGTCAGATCCACGGTGTTATCTTCATTGTTCGGAACCAGCCGTGGCTGGACGTCAACGAAGGCAAATCCGGCAATGCCCGCCGCATAGGTCAAGGAGTCGATGGCGTCTTCCACATCGTCGGAACGGAAAAGGTCGCCCTCGGAAATGCTCACCGCCCGGCGCAGGGCGCTGGAGTCGAGCTTCTCGAGCTGGGTCTCGACATTGACCTCGCCGAAGGTGAACTGCTCGCCCTCGTCAATGGCGATGGTGATGTAGAAATCTTCCTGGTCCGGTGTCAGGTCGGCCACCGCCGAGGTGACGGAGAAATTGTAGTAGCCATTGTTCTGGTAGAACTGGCGCAGGAGCTCGCGGTCATAGTCAAGCCGATCGGGATCGTAATTGTCGTTCGAGCTGAAGAAACGCCACCAGCGCGACTGGCGCGTCACGATTTCCGAGCGCAGGCGCGAATCGGAGAACACTTCATTACCGACGAAATTGATCGAGCGCACGCCAGTGGTCGGCCCTTCGGTGATCTCGAAGATCAGGTCGACACGGTTCTGTTCCAGCGGACGGTATTGCGGGTTCACATTCGCTGCGAAGCGCCCAGACTGGCGATAAAGCTCAAGGATGCGCTGGACATCGGCCTGGACGCGCGCGGCGGTGAAAACCCCGCGTGGCGCGGCCTGGATCTCCTCGCGGATCTTGTCGTCATCGATCGCGCTGTTTCCCTCGAACACCACGCGGTTGATGATGGGATTTTCCACGACCTTCACCACGAGATCGTCACCGCGCCGGTCAAAGGCGACATCGGCGAAGAGGTTCGTCGCGAAGAGCGCCTTGAGCGAAAGGTCGAGGCGTGTCGGGTCGAAGGGATCGCCCGGCTCGACAAGCAGGTAGGACTGCACGGTGCGCGCCTCGATGCGCTGGTTGCCCTCAACGACCACCGAGCGGATGGTTCCAGAAAGCGGATTTTCCTGGGCGGCGGCCTCGGTCAC
Organism: uncultured Hyphomonadaceae bacterium; assembly: GCA_964644395.1. Classification (GTDB taxonomy): domain Bacteria; phylum Pseudomonadota; class Alphaproteobacteria; order Caulobacterales; family Hyphomonadaceae; genus JBGSUF01. Next base: position 10,700 of record CAZXWB010000020.1, read on the forward strand.
CGAGGACAGCGCCAGCGAGGAGGCCATGCCCGTGAGGCTTGCGGCAAACACGCTGACAAACGCCTTGCTCAGGGGTCTCGTCGCCATTCGAAGTCTCCGGTGGTTACTCTACGCCGAGACCTCCGAGCACGCCGGTGCCGATGACGTCGTAGAAGGTCACGATTGCGGCGACACCGAACAGCATGATCAGCCCGAAGGTCAAGCTCATATCCTGCACCTTTTGCGGGACCTCCCGACCGGAAAGCAGTTCATAAGTGTGGAAGACAACATGCCCGCCATCGAGGATCGGCAGGGGCAAAAGGTTCACAAGTCCGATGCCCACGGAGATCAGGGCCGTCAGTTGTAGCAGCGTCCAGAACGAGCCGATGATCCGTTCGGTGAGCGAGGCTTGCTGAAACTTCATGTTCACGTCGATGGCGCGGCGCGTGGTGTCGGCGATTCCCACCGGGCCCTTGAGATTCGAGATCGGCTCCTTGCCGGTGACCAGTCGCCCCAGCATGTGGGCCGACATGGACAGGGTCCGCCCGGTTTCGGCGACACCCTCGGGCAGGGATTCGATGAGGCCGAACTCCTCGTTGGGTAGCCGCTCCAGCGCCATCTGGACCCCGATCCGGCCGATCTGGACTTTCTGGCCGAGATTGTTCTCCGCCTCGGCGCGCTCCGGCGTGACCGGCAGGACCAGAAGCTGTCCGTTGCGCTCGACCTCGATCTCGATTTCCGTGCCGGTGTTCAGCGCCACCGGGATGACGACATCATTGGTGTTGCGGACCGTCTTGCCCTCGACCGAACGAATCACGTCGCCGGGCTCGAAACCGGCAGCGGCGGCCGGCGTGCCTTCCCCGGCCCCGGCGACCCGCACGGTCTCCACGGGCTTGCCGAGGGTCGCGAAGATCACGGCAAAGAGCAGGCTCGCCAGGACGAAATTCGCAAAGGGGCCTGCGAGGGCGACCACGATCTTCTCCTGTGGTTTCAGTTCGCCGTAGCGCTTGCCGACGATGTCCGGACGCACCTCCTCGCCCGGCCCGTCACCAGGCGCCTGGGGCTCCTCCACGAATTTCACGAAGCCACCGAGCGGCCAGCGATTGATCCGCCAGCGCGTGCCGCGCCCATCAGTCACTTCCGCGAGCGGCTTGCCGAATCCGATGGAAAAGGAATCCGCCGCCGCCCCGAAAAGCCGTCCGGCGCCGTAATGGCCGAGTTCATGGACCGCCACGACGATGCCGAGCACAAGGAGGAATATCAAAAGCTGCGGGATAAGTTCCATGTCATACCCTTGGTTCTTTGCGCCCGGTGGTGCACGGGCACGTGCCGTACCGGGTCAGCCCACTGACTGGGCCAGCAACTCTGTTGCCACCTCGCGCGCCTTCACATCAAGCGCGGTCACGGTGTCGAGGGACAGACCGTCGGTGTGATTGGCGCCGAAGCGCCCTTCACAGAAACCCTCAAGCGTCCTCTCCACGACATGATTTATGTCCAGGAAGCCGCATTTTCCCGCGACAAATGCAGCCACCGCGGCCTCATTGGCCGAATTGAACACCGTCGAGGCCATGCAGCCATGCCCGGCGGCCTGGCGGGCCAGGCGTATCGCCGGGAAACGCACATCGTCGACCGCCTCGAAATCGAGCCGCGCCGTGGCCGCAAGGTCCAGGCGTGGCACCTCGGTCTGCACCGGATCGGGCCAGCACAGCGCATGGGCGATGGGCGTGCGCATGTCGGTCACGCCGAGCTGGGCCAGAACCGAGGCGTCGGGATAGCGCACGAAGCTGTGCACGATGGACTGGGGATGGACGACGACCTCGATGCGGTCTTCCGGCATGTCGAAGAGGTAACACGCCTCGATCAGTTCCAGCGCCTTGTTCATCAGGGTGGCGCTGTCGATGGAATTCTTGATCCCCATGGACCAGTTCGGATGGGCGGCCGCCACCTGGGGCGTGGCGCGGCGCATCTCCTCGAGGCTTGCGGTACGGAACGGCCCGCCCGAGGCGGTGAGGATGATGCCCTCCGGCGCACGCGCGGTGTCGAGCACCTGGAAGATGGCATTGTGCTCGCTGTCGACGGGAATGATCCGCGCACCGGTGCGCAGCGCTTCGGCCTTCAGGATTTCACCGGCGCAGACAATGCTCTCCTTGTTGGCGAGCGCCACGTCATTGCCCGCGCGAATGGCGGCCAGGGTCGAACCGAGGCCCGCTGCGCCCGACACCGCCGCCAGCACCCGGTCCACGGGCCGCGCCGCCGCTTCCGCAAGGGCGCCCTCGCCTGCGGCCACCTCGATACCCGAGCCCGACAGGGCGTCACGCAGATCCGTCAGGGCGGCCGCATCGGCGAGGACGGCGACGCGCGCGCCGAGCGCACGGGCCGCATCGGCCAGTCCCGCCACGTCCCGGCCCGACGCCACCGCCTCCACCTCGAAGCGCACGCCATTTCCCGCAGCATTGCTGGCGGTGATCACCGATCGGGCCGAGGTCCCGATCGATCCGGTGACGCCCATGATGGAAACGCGTTTGGTCAAGCTCATGTCCCAAGCCCTAGCAGGATCAGCGCCTCGGGCGCCACGGTCAGCACCAGCAATGCATAGCACATGGCCGCGCCGAGCCCATCGACCCTGTCGAGCAGGCCACCATGGCCGGGGATGATGCCCCCGGCATCCTTGACGCCAAAGCTTCGCTTGAAGCGGGACTCCAGCAGGTCTCCGAGCTGGGCGGCCACCGACAGGCTGAGGGCAGCCACACACCAGGGCAGGAGCGGCCAGCCGCAGGCCAGCGCCAGCGCGGCCCCGCAAAGCACCGTCACGGCAAACGCCGCCACCGCTCCGCTCCAGCGCTTGTTCGGGCTTTCCTTGGGACTGAGCAGCGGTCCGGCGAAGGTGCGTCCCCCGAAGAAGGCGGCGATGTCGGTGACCCAGACGAAGACCATGGCGATCAGCGTGAACAGCAACCCCTCGGGGCCCTCGCGCAGGAGCCACATGGCCAGCGGCGGCGTGGCACAGTATAGGGTTCCGAAGGCCGCCACCGCCGCCGGCTTCAGGCCCGTGGCATTGATCCCGAAACCGACCAGCGCCACCGCGCCGAGGGCCTGCCAGTGCCAGGGCTCCGGTGCGAGGCCCGCCACGAGGACGGGAATGGCGCAGAGAACGGCCAGGGACACGGGCCAGTTCAGCCCCGCCATGCGGGCCCATTCACGGCCCATCAGCGCAGCAAAGGCCGCACAGGCCAGCGCCAGAACGACACCGCCCTGCCAGACCACGAGAAGACCAAAGGGGATGAGCACCACCGCCGAGGCGATCCGCAGGCCCATCTCCCGGGAGAGGCGCGACCGCTTCACCGTCGCAGCGTCCATGCTACTCGCCTGCGGCCGACACAGCACCGAAGCGGCGTTCGCGGCGGGCATAGGTGTCGAGCGCCTCGGCGAAGTGATCGGCATCGAAATCGGGCCACAGCACAGGCAGGAAAACCAGTTCAGCATAGGCCAGTTGCCAGAGAAGGAAATTGCTGATGCGGCATTCCCCGCTGGTGCGGATCATCAGGTCGGGATCGGGCAGTTCGGGTGTCAGCAGGCGCGCGCCGAAGCTCTCCTCATTGATGTCCTCGGGGCGCACGCGCCCGGCCACAGCGTCCTCGGCCAGGCGGCGCGCAGCATCGGCGATCTCGGCCCGGGCACCGTAATTGAAGGCGATGGTCAGGTTGAACGTGGTGTTGTCGCGCGTGACCGCTTCGGATTCATGGATGAGCTTGAGGATATCGTCGGGCAGGCCCTCGCGCGAACCGATGACGCGGATGCGCGTGCCCTCGCGGTGCAGCTTGGCCAGGTCGCGCTTCACATAAGCCCTGAGCAGGGCGAACAGCGCATTCACCTCCGCCAGCGGCCGCGACCAGTTCTCGGTGGAGAAGGAAAACACCGTCAAACTCGTCACGCCCATGTCGGCCGCCGCCGTCACGGTGCGGCGCAGCGCCTCCACGCCCCGCTCATGGCCCACCGACCTTGGCAGGCCACGCGACCGCGCCCAGCGCCCGTTGCCATCCATGATGATGGCGACATGGGCGGGGACCGGCGGGTCGCCTGCGCCCTCGCGGGCGGGGGTGGGAGCGGCGGCGGGGGTCAAACCTGCATGATCTCCTCTTCCTTGGTCTTCAGCAGGTCATCGATCCTTGAAATATAGCTGTCGGTGAGCTTCTGGATATCGTCGCCATAGGCCTTCTGGTCATCCTGGCTGATCTTGCCGTCCTTTTCGAGCTTCTTGACCTGGTCCATGCCGTCACGGCGGATGTTGCGCACCGCGACCCGGGCGCCTTCGGCATACTTGCCTGCAACCTTGGTCAGTTCCCGGCGGCGCTCCTCATTGAGCGGGGGGATGGGAATGCGCAGCGTCTGGCCATCGACCACCGGATTAAGGCCAAGCCCGGATTCACGGATCGCCTTGTCGGCGGCGCCCACGAGCGACTTGTCCCAGATGCTGACGGTCAGCATGCGCGCCTCCGGCACACTGACCGAGCCGACCTGGTTCAGCGGCGTGTCGGCACCGTAGGCCGACACCACCACCGTGTCGAGCAGGCTGACCGAGGCCCGGCCCGTGCGCAGACCCTGGAATTCCTGATTCAGCTTGGAAAGCGCGCCTTCCATACGCTTTTCCAGTGATTTGAGCTCGAAATCGTCTGCCATTGTCTTATTCGGTTCCCTGGCTTGAGATGACGGTGCGGGTGCCTTCACCGCGCAGCACCGCCTGCAGGCTTCCCTTGTCGTGCAAGGAGAAGACCACAATCGGAATGGAATTGTCACGCATCAGGCTGACCGCGGAGGCGTCCATGACGCGCAGATCCCTGGCCAGGACATCCTGGTAGTTCAGCGTGTCGAAGCGCGTGGCGCTGGAATCGCTCTTCGGGTCGGCACTGTAGACCCCATCCACCTGTGTGCCCTTCAGGAGTGCATTGCAATTCAGTTCCGCCGCACGCAATGCCGCGCCGGTGTCGGTGGTGAAGAAGGGGTTGCCCGTGCCGGCCGCGAAGATCACGATCCGTCCCTTTTCCATGTGGCGCATGGCCCGGCGGCGGATAAAGGGCTCGCAGATCTCGTTCATCGGAATCGCCGATTGGACGCGCGTGTCGATGCCGATGCTTTCCAGCGCCGACTGCATGGCCAGGGCATTGATCACCGTTGCCAGCATGCCCATGGCATCGGCCTGGGCGCGCTCCATGCCCTGGGCCGCGCCCGCCACGCCACGGAAGATGTTGCCGCCCCCGATGACGAGGGAGATCTCCGCCCCCATCTGCCGGGCCTCTGCCAACTCATTGGCGAAGCGGATACAGGTCGGCATGTGCACGCCGTAATCCAGGGGCCCCATGAGGGCTTCGCCGGACAGTTTCAGCAGCACCCGCCGATAGGCGAGGTCTGTGGTGGTTGCACTCATCTCGTTCACGGCCGATCCCCCGTTGCTCAGGGACTGAATAGGGGATTCCCGCGCAGGTGTCATGGCCGGCGACCATCGCACCCGCCCAAAGGGGCGGAAGCGACGCCCTCAGCTGCCCTTCGTGGCGGCGGCCACTTCGGCGGCGAAGTCGCTCTCTTCCTTCTCGATGCCCTCGCCGACGGCAAAGCGTACAAAGCCCTTCAGCGTGTCGCCACCGGTCTCATCCGCGATGAACTTCGCCACCGTGCGGTCGGGATCCATGACGAATTGCTGCTCCAGGAGGACAACCTCCTTGTAGAATTTCTTGATGCGGCCCTCGATCATCTTCTCGATGACATTGTCGGGCTTGCCGCTTTCACGGGCCTGATCGGTTAGGACTTGGCGCTCGCGCTCGACGAGTTCCGGGTCGAGATCGTCCACGCGGGCCGAGGCGGGTGCGGTGGCCGCCACATGCATAGCCACCTTGCGTCCGGTCTCCGACAGCTTCGCCGCGTCGCCATCATCCTCAAGCGCGACGAGGACGCCGATCTTGCCGAGACCATCGGCCACCGCGCCATGGACATAGCTTGCCACCGCCCCGGCACCGACCTCGATCTTCGCGACCCGGCGCAGCGACATGTTCTCGCCGATCGTTGCAATGAGGCGGGTGATCTGGTCTGCGACGGTGCCGTCACCGCCATCGGTGGCGGCATGTCCGGTCAGGGCATCCAGCGTGCCGTCGGTGTCGAGGGCGGCCCTGGCAAAGCTTCCGGCAGCCTCCTGGAAGCCCTCGTTGCGGGCCACGAAATCGGTTTCGGCATTGAACTCGATCACCGCGCCGGTCTTGCCGTCATCGCTGACAGCCACCGCCACCAGGCCGTCGGCGGCCGTGCGACCGGCCTTCTTGCCCGCCTTGGCGATGCCCTTGGCGCGCAGCCAGTCCATGGCCGCTTCCACGTCGCCGTCATTCTCGACGAGCGCCTTCTTCGAATCCATCATGCCTGCGCCGCTTTTCTCGCGCAGTTCCTTGACGAGGGATGCTGTGATCTCAGCCATGTCTGTGTTTCCTGGCAGCCTGTTTCCAGTGGTTGGGCGGGCCGCGCAGCGGCGCCCGCCAGTGTGTGCACGCGTGAACGATCAGGCCCGAATGATCAAGCCTTGGTCGCGTTGTCACCATCGGTGGATTCGGTGACAGTTTCCTCTGCCCCGGCCGCGCTGGCCTCGCCGGCCGCGTCACCGGCGTCTGTTGCGGCTTCAGCGGCGTCTGCGGCGGCAAGATCGGCCTCGACCTGGCCTTCCATCAGGCTTTCGCTCTCACCGAGATCGATGCCCAGACCGGCGGTCGATTCCGCGAGGCCATCGGTCACGGCATCGGCGACAAGGTCGCAATAAAGCGCAATCGCGCGGGCGGCGTCGTCATTGCCGGGGAAGGGATAGTCGACATCGTCGGGATCGCAATTGGTATCGACCACGGCGATGACCGGGATACCGAGCTTCTTGGCTTCCTTGACCGCGATGGCTTCCTTGTTTGTGTCGATCACGAACATGAGGTCGGGCAGGCCGCCCATGTTCTGGATGCCGCCCAGGGCGCGTTCCAGCTTTTCGCGCTCGCGCTCCAGGTTGAGCAGCTCCTTCTTGGTGAGACCCGACTGGTCGCCGCCATTGAAGAGTTCGGTGAGCTCCTTCAGCCGGCGGATGGAGTGTGACACCGTGGCCCAGTTGGTCAGCGTGCCGCCAAGCCAGCGATGGTTGATGAAATACTGTGCGCAGCGCTGGGCGGCTTCGGCCACCGGTTCGGCTGCCTGGCGCTTGGTGCCCACGAAGAGGACCCGCCCGCCCTTGGCGACGGTGTCGCGCACCTTGACCAGGGACTGGTGCAGGAGCGGGACGGTTTTCGACAGGTCGATGATGTGGATGTTCGAGCGGTCACCATAGATGTACCGCTTCATCTTCGGGTTCCAGCGATGGGTCTGGTGGCCGAAATGGACGCCAGCCTCGAGCAGCTGACGCATGGTGAATTCTGGCAGAGCCATGCTCTTTTTCTCCTATCCGGTTGGCCGCCGCAGGCTCACTCGGCCGGATCCGCGATCCCCAATGGATCCTGAAACCTGCCGGGCACCGGATGCGCGACACACCTCGTGGCGTGTCACGCTGCCTGCGTGTCGGGATGACCCGGGCTTATAACGGCTTTGGACCCGGGTGCAACCCTTTCTCCAGCCCCCTCACATAGCGAGGTCATCGACACGGTCGACACCCGGCACGGTTTTCATGAGCTGGCGCGTCTTCAGCCCCACGGGAAACCGGCCCGGCAGGCGCAGTTGCACCTCGCCGCCATCGGTGCGCGTGGACAAGTGGACCTCACCGCCCCGCCCGCCGGCGCGACGGGCCGCCGCATCAAGGGCGCCCTTCAGGCCCTCAAGGTCGCAATCGGCGCCGATGGCCAGGAGCAGGCCTTCGTTCGGGCCGAGATCGGCCTCCTCGAGTGGCATGACATTGTCCACGAAGAGCCGGATTTCCTCCTCGCGCACCCGCGCCCTGATCCTGATGAACACCGCTGCACCGACCTCGAGCAGTTCGCGCACCTCGCCCAGCATTTCCGGCACGACCATGGCCTCGAAATCTCCCGAGGGATCGGAAAAGGTAACATAGGCGAACTTGCCGCCATCGCGAGCCGGCTTCTCGACCCGCGCGCGCACCATGCCGGCCATGTCCATCATTGGCTTGTCCTGCGCCCGAGCGGCGATTTCCGACGCCAGGGTCAGCCGGTCCCTGGCCCGGCCGAGAAACAGATCGTCGAGGGGGTGGCCCGACAGGTAGAAGCCCACCGCCTTGAACTCCTCCATCAGTCGTGCCTCCGAGGACCAGGCCTTGGCGCGGGGCAGTGGCGGTCGGACAGACTCCTTGGCGTCATCGAACAGCCCGCCCTGTCCGCCGCGCCTGTCCTCGTCAGTCGAGGCGGCATGGGCAACCAGCGCCGGCACAGCTTCCAGCACGCGGGCGCGGTTGGTTTCCAGCGGGTCGAAGGCGCCCGACCGCGCCAGGGATTCAAAGCATTTCTTGTTGACGTATCGCGGGTCCACCCGTTCGGCAAAATCATGCAGGTCGGTGAAGGGCCCGCCTTCGCTGCGCGCAGTGACGAGCTGGTTCATGGCCTCCAGGCCCACCCCCTTGATGGCACCGAGGGCGTAGACAATCGCCCCGTCGGCGACGTCGAAATCGGCCGTGGAGCGGTTCACGTCGGGCAGGATGATCTCGATCCCGTTGCGCCGGGCCTCCTGGGCAAAGGCGGCGAGCTTGTCAGTGTTATGGATGTCGAGGCTCATCGAGGCGGCGAGGAATTCCACCGGGTGGTGGCATTTCAGATAGGCGGTCTGGTAGCCGATCACGGCATAGGCCGCGGCGTGGGACTTGTTGAAGCCATAGCCGGCAAACTTCGCCATCGTATCGAAGATCTGGTTGGCCAGCGGCTGCGCCATGCCCTTGCGTTCAGCCGCACCCTCCACGAAGCGCACCCGCTGCCGGTCCATCTCGGCGACCTTCTTCTTGCCCATGGCCCGGCGCAGCAAGTCGGCTTCACCGAGGGAATAGCCGGCGATTTCCTGGGCCATCAGCATGACCTGTTCCTGGTAGACCGGCACGCCGTACGTCGCCTCAAGGATCGGCTGCAGGTCGGGATGGTCGTAGGTGATCGTGGACGGGTCCTCCTTGCCGGCGACATAGACCGGGATGTTGTCCATCGGGCCCGGCCGGTAGAGTGAGATGATGGCGATGACGTCTTCGATATTGCCGGGCTTCACCTTTCTCAGCGTGTCACGCATGCCCTGGCCTTCGAGCTGGAACACGCCGAGCGTGTCGCCGCGCTTCATCAGCTCGTAGGTCTCCGGATCGTCGAGCCGGTCCCAGGCCGCAGGCATGGTGATGCCCTCGCGTGCCAGGAAGGCCAGGGCGCGCTTGATCACGGTGAGCGTCTTCAGGCCGAGGAAATCGAACTTCACCAGCCCCGCTTCCTCGGCCCATTTCATGTTGAACTGGGTCGCCGGAAGGTCCGATCTCGGATCGCGGTAGACCGGCGTGACCTTCGTGATTGGCCGGTCGGCGATGACCACGCCGGCGGCATGGGTCGAGGCGTTGCGATAAAGCCCTTCCAGCGCGAGCGCGGTGTCGAGCAGTTCGCCGACC
>CAZXWB010000021.1:0-17295 GCA_964644395.1 uncultured Hyphomonadaceae bacterium
GACCCGGCCTTCGATCCAGCCCAATCCCGGCGTCTCGCCGTCCTCGAGCCCCAGATCAGCCATGAGCTGCATGCCGACACAGATGCCCAGAAACGGCCGGCCGCGGGCCAGCACCGCCTCCTCCAGGGCCGCGACGACGCCGTGCCGGGCGACCAGGCCGGCCTTGCAGTCGGCAAAATGACCGACGCCTGGCAGGACGATCCGGTCGGCATGCTCGATGGTCTCGGGCAGGTCGGTGATGCGGATCTCGCAGGTCACTCCGGCCTCCAGCGCCGCGCGGCGCAGGGCGCGTTCGGCGGAGTGGAGGTTTCCGGAACCATAATCGATGAGCGCAACGGTCTGCATGGCCGCCTCTTAGCGCTGCCAGGCGAGGGGCGAAAGCGTGCCTTTCCGGAATTGCGCTTGATGAACGAATTTGCCAGATGCGGGGCATGGAACCGATGCTGACAAGACGCTTTGATTTCGACGGCCAGTCGGTTGCGTGGGACGTGATGGGCGAGGGCGCGCCGCTTGTGCTCCTGCATGGCACGCCGTTTTCCGCCCATGTCTGGCGCACCATTGCCCGGGAACTGGCCCGCGACCGGCAGGTCTTCCTGTTCGATCTGCTGGGCTATGGCCAGTCGGAGAAGCGTGCGGGCCAGGATGTTTCCCTCGGTGTCCAGAATCGGGTCTTTGCGGCCTTCCTGAAGCAGGCCGGGCTCTCATCACCAGATGTCATCGCCCATGATTTCGGCGGTGCGACGGCCCTTCGCGCGCATTTCCTGGACGCTTGTGATTATCGGCGGCTCCTGCTGATCGATCCGGTGGCGATCCGTCCCTGGGGCTCGCCCTTCGTGCAGCATGTGCGCGAGCATGAAGCTGCCTTCGCCGGCGTTCCGGACTATCTGCAGCGCGCCATCCTCGCTGCCTATATCCGCACCGCCGCGCACCGCCACCTCACCGACGCCGAACTTGCGCCCTACCTCGAACCCTGGCTCGGAGAGACGGCCCAGCCCGCCTTCTATCGCCAGATCGCCCAGATGGATCTGGCTTTCACTGACGAGGTCGAGGACAGCTATGGCGCGCTGCGGTGCCCGGTGAAACTCCTCTGGGGCCGGGAGGATCAGTGGATCCCCGTGGAGCGCGGCCGGGAACTGGCCCGTCGCCTGCCGGACTGCGAACTGGTCGAGATCCCCGATTGTGGCCATCTGGTTCAGGAAGACGCGCCCGAAGCGATCATCGCCGCGGCCCTGAGATTCCTGTACTGACGACCGCTACAGCACGCCCTTGGTGCTGGCGGGCTGGCCGCCGAGGCGTTCATCCGGCGCGACCGCGGCGCGCAGGGCGCGTGCGGTGGCCTTGAAGCAGCTCTCGGCGATGTGGTGTGAATTCTCGCCGTAGAGGTTTTCCACATGCAGGCACATGCCGCCATTTCCGGCAAGCGCATGGAAGAACTCCTTGAAGAGCTCGGTGTCCATCTCGCCGATCTTGTCGCGCCGGAACGTGACCTTCCAGACGAGATAGGGCCGCTTGCAGAGGTCGAGCGCGGCGCGCGAGAGAGTCTCGTCCATGGGCACATAGGCCGCACCGAAGCGGGTGATGCCGGCAAAATCGCCCAGAGCCTGGCGGATAGCCTGACCGATCACGATGCCGGTGTCCTCCACGGTGTGGTGCATGTCGATATGCAAATCGCCCTCTGTGCGCACCCTGAGGTCCATGGCGGAGTGCTTGGCAAAGCTTTCCAGCATGTGATCGAAGAAGCCGATGCCGGTGGAGATGTCGGCCTGGCCGGTGCCGTCGAGGCCGAGTTCGACCGCGATGTCGGTTTCCCTGGTCTTTCGCGTGACGGTGGCAATGCGTTTGGCGTCGGTCATGTGGCTGGTCCCGGATAGGCCCTGGCGGCGGTGTCGATGGATTTGGGGCCTGATTTCAGCATTTCATAATCAGTTTCCAGGCAAATCGGAAAGAATTTGCTGCCATGGACCGAAACGGTCCGGTTTTCGAAAAGACTGTCGCTGCCATGAAGCACGCCGCGCCCGGCCTTCCCAACGAGGAATTCGCACCGCCCCTTGAGGAGGAAGCCAGCGGACTGCGTTCCGGTGCGCTGACCGACACCTATGGCCGCTACATGGCCATGGTCGCGCTGGTGTTCGGCACGGTGAACATCGGCGTGGTCGTCGCGCTCAGGATATTCTGGGCCGATCTCGACCCGTTGATCACGGGCCTTATCTTCTCCGTGCTCGTGATCCTTCAGGGCATGGGATCGATCTACGTGGCACGGAGCGTCGGGACCGCCCTGGACCGGATCGCCGAGCGGCAGGCCGACCGGCTGGAGACGGCTGATATCCACGATATCCATGGTGCGTTTGAGCCGGAAATGGGGCGGTTTGCCCCGGAACTGGCCGAGGCCTGCCGCGGCTGGGCAGACCGGCTCTCCGCCCACATGGCCCGGCTCGACCGCCTCGCCCATGCCGACGCGGTCACGGGCCTGCCCAATCGCCTGAGCCTCGAGGAAAGCGTGCGCGCCCGGGTCGCCGGGGCCAGCCATGAACGCCCGCTGGCCCTGATCCTTGTCGATATCGACCGCTTCGCCCGCATACAGGACGTCATGGGTGCAGATCTCGCCGAACGCCTTCTGGCGGAATTCAGTGAGCGGATGACGGCCGAACTTGCCACGATCATGGGCGAGACGGCCGAGGTGGGTGACGAACTGTCCTTCTACCGCGTCGGTTCCGACGAATTCGTCGCCCTCGTGTCCGGCAATTTCTCGCGCGATCGCGTCGCCGGCGTGGCCGAGGCCCTGCGCCGACGGGCGCGCGAGCCCTTCGAAATCAATGGGCGCTGGGTACGCGTCAGCCTGTCAGCGGGCATCGTACTGGCCCCCGATGACGGCGACACCTGCGCGGAACTGATCCGGAATGCGGAGCTCGCTCTGGCCGATGCACGCACGACGGGTCTAGGCAGCCTGAAATTCTTCACCCCGCGTCTCAACCGTATCGTGAAGGGTCGCGTGCGCTTCGAGCGCGAACTGCGCCAGGCCGTTGCCAATGGCGAATTTGCCGCCGTCTACCAGCCCAAGGTGGACGTCCGCACCGGACGGATCGTGGGCGCCGAGGCGCTGGTGCGCTGGCTGCGACCGGCGGGAAAGCCGATTTCGCCCGCCGCCTTCATTCCGGTGGCCGAGGAGCTTGGCCTAATCCGGGAGATCGGTTCCCAGATGGTCAACGCCGCCTGCCGGGAAGCCAGGCGCTGGATCGATATCCACCCCGACTGCCCCGTGGCGGTGAACGTGTCCCCGCGCCAGCTCGACAGCGACGCCTTCACGCGGGAAGTCGTTGACGTTCTGTGCGAGACCGGCCTGCCGCCGAACCTGCTGGAGCTGGAGATCACCGAAAGCCTCGCCGTGTCGAACCCGCGAAAGGTCGCCGAGCTCATGCGTCCTCTGCGGACAATGGGCGTGCGGCTTGCGATTGACGATTTCGGCTCGGGCCATGCCAACCTGTCGCTGCTGACCCAGATGCCCTTCGACATCTTCAAGATTGACCGTCACTTCGTGTCGGCGCTCGAGGTCGACGACCAGGCACCAGCGGTGATCGAACTGATCCTCGGCATGGCGGAAACGCTCGGCCTGGCCACAGTGGCGGAAGGGGTCGAAACGCCCGTACAGATCGACTTCCTGAAGCGCCGTGGCTGCACTGTGACCCAGGGCTATTATTACAGCCCGCCGGTTTCGGCCGAGGAATTCCGCCAGCTCCTGCAGGCGGGCAAGCTGCCACTGGCCGCCGCAGAGAAACAGAAGGCAGCCGGATAGCGTGAGACCTGCTTGAGCGCCGGGGGTTGCCTGCGAGGCCCGGCTCGGCCAAGCATCGCGCCATGACGCATTCAGAGATTCAGCTCCACGGCACCACCATCCTCGCGGTGCGCAAGGGCACCAGACTGGTGCTCATCGGTGACGGCCAGGTCACCATGGGCCACACGGTGATGAAGGGCGGGGCCCGCAAGGTGCGACGTATCGGCGATGGCGGAACGATTGCCGGCTTTGCCGGCGCCACGGCCGACGCCTTCACACTGTTCGAGCGCCTCGAGGCCAAGCTCGAACGCTTTCCGAAACAGCTCCAGCGTGCCGCCGTGGAACTCGCCAAGGACTGGCGCACCGAGAAATATCTCCAGAAGCTCGAAGCGCTGCTGATCGTTGCCGACGCAGAAGTGACGCTTGTGATCTCCGGAAACGGTGATGTCATCGAGCCCGATCACCATGTCGTCGCCGTTGGATCCGGTGGCAATTATGCCCTCGCCGCGGCGCGCGGGCTCTACGAATACGAAGACGATGCCGAGGTGATTGCACGCAAGGCCATGGAGATCGCGGCGGAAATCTGCATCTACACCAATGACGGTTTCACCGTGGAGACGCTGGATGTTCAGTCATGAGGATTTGCGCGCGGCGGTTGCCGCTGAAGTGATCGGCGCCGACCAGGCCGCGCGGCTGGAACGCTGGCTCGTGGCACGCAAGCGGGGCGAGACCGATCCGGGCGCGCCGATGGACGGCGAGAACCTCCGCTTCATCACCAATCTCAACGACATCTTCATCACGATTGGCCTGGCGATATTGTTTGCCGGGGTGGGCACCCTGCTGGGGTTCGCCCTGTCGGGCTTCCTGGTCGAGAGCCCCCGCACCGGCGCGCTGACCCTGACCGCGATCATGGCCGGCCTGGCCTGGGCGCTGTCGGAGTATTTCTGCCTGCGCCGGCGCCTGCTCCTGCCAAGCATGTTTCTCGTGCTCGCCTTCACCGTGGCGGCGGCGTTTTTCGGTGCCGCAATCATCTCGCCCGATCCCCGAACCTTGATCGAGGAAGGCCCAGGCTTCAATGCCGTGAACACCATGATCCAGGTGGGGTATGGGGGGCTTGCCGCCGGTGCGCTCGGGGCCATCCTCTATTTCCTGCGCTTTCGCCTGCCCTTCACCTTCGCCCTGATCGCGGTGCTCCTGTCCGGCGTCGCCTATGTCTGGGCCGCTCAGCAGGGCGAGGTCGCCGCGCTCTATGGCGGACTGGTCAGCCTCGTGACCGGCATTGCCTGCCTGGCGGCGGGGATCTGGTTCGACGTGCAGGATCCCGAACGCGTGACGCGCGCCTCCGACAATGCCTTCTGGCTGCACCTCGTCTCCGCGCCGCAGATCATCTTCGGCCTGCGGGGCATGCTCGACGGCATGGGCTTCGAGATCGACAGCTCTACCGGGTCATCGGCGCTGATTGCCGCGCTGGTCATTGTCGCGCTCATATCGGTTGCGATCAATCGCCGCGCCCTGATCGTGGCGAGCATTGCCACCTTCGCCATCGCCGTAGGGACAATCATGTTCGGCACCGGCCAGAACCCGGCCCTTGCCCTGTCACTCACCGCGCTCATCGTCGGCGGCGGCATCGTGCTGCTTGGTGCGGGATGGAAGACCGCCCGCCGTGCGCTGCTCTCTGTCCTGCCCAAATCACGGGTTTTCCCGCCGGAAACCCTCTGAACCGCCTCCGGCCTGTGCGCCGGGACTATCAATCGGCCCTGCGCCATCCTAACTGAGCGGCCATGACAGAATTCACCCCCCGCGAAATCGTATCGGAACTCGACCGCCACATCATCGGCCAGAACGACGCCAAGCGCGCCGTGGCCATTGCCCTGCGCAACCGCTGGCGGCGCAAGCAGGTCGAGCCGCCCCTGCGCGACGAGATCACGCCGAAGAATATCCTGATGATCGGCCCGACCGGCGTCGGCAAGACCGAGATTTCGCGCCGCCTGGCCAAGCTCGCGCGCGCGCCGTTCCTCAAGGTGGAGGCCACCAAGTTCACCGAGGTGGGCTATGTCGGTCGCGATGTGGACCAGATCGTGCGCGACCTGGTCGAGGTCGCCGCCGCACAGGTGCGCGAACAGCGCCGCGAGGACGTCCGCGCGACCGCCGAGGCGAACGCGGAGGGCCGTGTCCTCGATGCGCTGGTCGGCGACACCGCATCGGAATCCACCCGCGAGAGCTTTCGCCGGCGCCTGCGCGACGGCGAACTCGACGACAAGGAAATCGACATCGACGTGCAGGAGACCGGCAGCGGTTCCATGCCCATGATGGACCTGCCGGGCGGCGGCGGACAGATGGGCATGATCAATCTCTCCGACCTTCTCGGCAAGATGGGCGGGCGCACCCGGCGCATCCGCACCACGGTGGCCGAAGCCTACCAGCCGCTGGTGGAGGAAGAGGCCGACGCCCTGCTCGATGACGAAGCGATTGCCCGCGAAGCGGTGAAGCTGACCGAGGAGGAGAGCATCGTCTTCCTCGACGAAATCGACAAGGTCGCCACCGGCGAAGGCCGGCGCGGGGCCGATGTCTCTCGCGAGGGCGTGCAGCGTGACCTCCTGCCCCTGATCGAGGGCACGACGGTGGCCACCAAGCGCGGCGCGGTGAAGACCGACCACATCCTGTTCATCGCCTCGGGCGCGTTCCATGTCGCCAAGCCCTCGGACCTGTTACCGGAACTCCAGGGCCGTCTGCCGATCCGTGTCGAGCTCTCCGCGCTTTCGCGCGATGACATGCGCCGCATCCTCACCGAGCCCGAAGCGAGCCTCGTGAAGCAGTATACCGCGCTCATGGAGGCCGAGGGTGTGACGCTGAGCTTTGACGAGGCCGCCGTCGATGCCATCGCCGACGTGGCGGTGAAGGTGAATTCCACGGTGGAGAATATCGGCGCGCGTCGCCTGCAGACCGTGATGGAACGCCTGCTCGACGAGATCAGCTTCACCGCCCCGGACAAGAGCGGCGAGACCGTCACGATCTCTGCGGAGGATGTCGAGCGCAGCGTCGCCGACCTCGCCGCGAATGCGGATTTGTCGAAATTCATCCTGTAATGATCGCGGAATTCCGCATCAGCCTGCGCCGCCAGGGCCTTTTGCTGGCCGGCATCGGCGCGGCGACGCTTTTCTTCGCCTTCGCTACCGTGAACAGCTGGGGCAACTGGTTTGTCAGCGGCTTCATGCTGTCGGCGGCCCTTGGGCTCGGCCTGATCGCCGCCGTCCTGCTGGTGACGCTCATCACGCGGCCGGTCATGGTGCGCGTCAGCACTGACGGCATCTTTCTGCAGCGCCTGAACGCCACGATACCCTGGCAGGCCCTGTCGGCGATCCGCGGATTTCAGTTTCGCGGTGAAGGCAACCGTATGGTGGAACTCGTCGAAGCCGAGGGCGGGCACGAGGCCTTCCGCAACGCCAGTGTCGAGCGTGGCGCGACGCTCAGCGAAATGGCCGGGCTGCCGCCCCTCGTCATCGATTTCGCACGCACAGAGGGCTCGGCGGAAGAATTCTTCAACGCCGTCCGTCTCGCCGGACAAGGCGACTTGATCAGCGATTAGGGTGTCGCCCTACTCCCCGCTCTTCAGCTTCACGCCGTAGAGTTCCAGGCGGTGGTCGATCAGCTTGTAGCCGAGCTTGCGGGCAATTTCTTCCTGGAGCTGCTCGATCTCCTCGGAGTGGAACTCGATGACGTCGCCGGAATTCACGTCGATCAGGTGGTCGTGGTGCTCCTCGGGCACTTCCTCGAAGCGCGACCGGCCATCGCGGAAATCATGGCGCTCGATAATGCCGGCTTCCTCGAACAGCTTCACGGTGCGGTAGACGGTGGCGAGCGAAATCGACCGGTCGATCGCATTGGCCCGGCGGTGCAACTCCTCGGCGTCGGGATGATCCTCCGACGTTGACAGGACGCGCGCGATGACCCGGCGCGGCTCCGTCATGCGCAGGCCAAGCTCGATGCAGCGTTTCTCCAGACGATCCGGCATGCTTACTGATATGACCGGCACCGTTCACATTGTCCAGCGTCTCAGTCAAGCCGGCGCGACAGCAGGACGGCGTCCACCTCACCGTAATAGCGCCTGCGGCGGCCGTCCTCGTAGAAACCCCGCCCGGAATAGAGCGCGCGGGCGGCGGTGTTGGTCGCAGCCACATCAAGCAACATGCGGGCGGCGCCGCGTGCGCGTGCCGCCGCCAGAGCCGCCTCCACCAGTGTGCGGGCAAGGCCCTGGCGTCGCACTGACGGATGCACGGACAGGGTCAGGATTTCGGCCGTTTCGCCGCTGAACTGGATCAGGATGAAAGCACAGATCCGCCCGCCAGGGCCCGCCACACCGAGCGCCAGCCGGCCCGGCGTGTCGAGCGCGTCCCGCAGCGCCGCTTCGCTCCAGGGCCGGTCGAAACAGGCCGCATGGATCTTGCCGACCTCCGGCGCATCCTCAACGCCCAGCGCGCGGATCATCGCACCGCTGCCGGCGTGGCATCGGGCCGGCGGACATAGACCGGGACCGGCGGATCGCCGCAGGGGCAGAGCGCGGCCGCCACCCGACCGGCATTGACCGCCAGGTCGCCCGATGGCGGGTGCAACGCGTCGAAGACGGATGACAGATCGGCGTCCACCGGCGCGAAAACCGGCGAAAACCCGTCGCGAAACACCGATTTCAGGCTCAGGCGGTCCATTTCGAAGGGGTCGCTGCGCACCGCGCCGTCGCAGAACAATTGTCCCCACCAGGTCTTGTCCGGTGGCCGCGCCTGGGCCGGCAACAGGACCAGGGCCAGGCCCCGGCGTCCGGCGTCGGGAAGGGCTGCATGCAAGCGGCTCACACCGATGGCCGGTTTGCCGGTGGCCAGCGCCAGACCCCGCACGAAGGACACGCCGATACGCGTGCCCGTGAAACTGCCGGGCCCGGTCACGACGGCGATGCGGTCAAGCTCTGCCCAGCCCGTTGCCGCGTCCTCCATGAGCGCGCCGACCTGGATGGCCAGTCCGGCATCCTGACCGCGGCCTCCGGGCACCTGGCTGAGGGCGAGGGTTTCGCCGTCCCCCAGAAGGGCGACATCACAGCTCGGCCCCGTCGTGTCGATCGCCAGGATGCGCATGGTTCAGGGAGGCCCTTCCAGGCGTCAGATCACGCGGCAGGCGGTCTCGAATTCGAGGCGCGGGCTGCGCGGGAAGAGGTCATCATCATTGCCGTGACCGATATTGCAGATGAAATTGGCACGCCAGTGTTTCATCTCGCCTTCAGCGGACTCGAAGAATTCGCGGTTCACGCCGTCCATGTCGAAGCCGGACATGGGTCCGCAGTCGAGGCCCAGCGCGCGGGCGGCAATCATGAGATAGGCCGCCTGCAGCGTGCCGTTCCGGAAGCCATTGTCGAAGCGCGATGACTCATCGGCAAACCAGTCCTTCGCCCCCGGATTGTGGGGGAAGAGCTCAGGGATCTTCTCGTGAAAGTTCCAGTCCCAGGCACAGATCACGGTCCAGGGCGCGCCCATGGTCTTTGGCCGGTTGCCTTCCATCAGAAGCGGTTCCAGGCGCTGCTTCGCCTCCTCGCTCTTCAGCCAGAGAAAACGCGCCGGGGAATTGTTGGCCGAGGTCGGCCCCCACTTCATCAGCTCATAGACCTCGCGGATCATCGCTTCCGGCACCTCGGTATCGTGCCAGCCATTGCGCGTGCGCGCCTCGCGAAAGATCTGGTCCTGGGCATCGGCGGAAATGGCGTCAAACATGGCGCGGTCCTCGTTTCGGGTTCGTCAACACAGCCAAGTCTGGCCCATACCGAAAGAAATTCAATCGAATGTCAGATATCTGCCCTGTGCATGGACCCTAAAGCACCGCTTCCACCGCCGTGACTTCGGGCACATAGGCGCGCAGCATGTTCTCGATGCCCTGTTTCAGCGTGTAGGTGGATGACGGGCAGCCCGCACAAGCACCGCGCATGTGCAGGTGAACGGTACCAGTGTCCACATCGAAGCGGTCGAACACGATGTCCCCGCCATCCTGTGCCACGGCCGGCCGCACCCGCGTCTCGATCAGTTCCTTGATCTCGCCGACGATCTCGGCGGTCTCGCCTTCATAGACGATATCGCTCTCCGGCGTGCCGCCAGCGCTGCCGGCGGTTTCCATGACGGGCAGACCCGCCGTGTAATGGTCCATGATGGCGGCCATGATGAACGGGTTCAGGCGGGTCCAGTCCTTGTCTTCGGCTTTCGTGACCGAGACGAAATCGGCACCGAAGAAGACCCGTTCCACGCCCTCGATCGCAAACAGGTCCGCGGCAAGGCCGGACTTGCCCTCCGCGTCGCTGGGCGTGGCGAAGTCCACCGGTGGCTGGTCTCCGAGGACGGGCTGGCCGGGAATGAACTTCCGTGTGTCCGGATTGGGTGTGTTTTCGGTCTGGATAAACATGCTCTGCCTCACGCGTTCCTGCTGCGGACGTGGCGACTCAGCCGGCCGGCATCAAGACTCGGCGCGTCAAAACCGACCGGCAGCTGCGGTATAGCGGACTTTCATTCCAATTCACATATGGCGAATATCATCACATCAGATAATACCTCGTGTCGGCCCGGTGCTAAGGAGGCGCGCCGGGGGTGGAGGTTACCATGGACACATTGAGCTTTCTGGACCGACTTGAGGGCGAAGCGATCCAGATCCTGCGCGACGGCGTGGCCAATGCCGAACGTCCCGTGCTGCTGTTTTCCGGCGGCAAGGACTCCACGGTGCTGGCCCACCTGGCACTGAAAGCCTTCTATCCTTCCAGGCCGCCCGTGCCCCTGCTGCATGTGGACTCGACCTGGGAATTCGCCGAGGTCATCAACTTCCGCGACCGGTTTGCCACCGAACACGGTTTCAGGCTCGAGACCTGGCGGAACGAGGAGGGCTTCGGCCTGGGGCTGAACCCCGTCGAGCACGGCGACACCTATACAACCGCCATGCGCACCGATGCGCTGAGACAGGCCCTCGATCGCGGCAAGTATGATGTCATATTCGGCGGCGCGCGGCGCGACGAGGAGTCGACGCGTGCCAAGGAGCGCGTTGTCTCCGTGCGGGGTCGCGGCCATAGCTGGGACCCGAAGAAACAGCGCGCCGAGCTGTGGAACGTCTTCAACTGGACCCGAACGGCGGAGCAGACACTGCGGGTCTATCCCCTGTCGAACTGGACCGAATTCGACCTCTGGATGTACATCCTGACCCGCGATGTCGAACTCTGCCCGCTCTACTACGCCGCTGAAAGGCCGGTCGTGGTCCATGGCGGCCAGACCATCGTGGTGGACAATGCCGAGGCCGCCGCCGCCTTCGGCTTTCCCGCGCCCAGAAACAGGACCGTCAGGTTCCGGTCGCTGGGATGCTGGCCGGTGACCGCCGCCGCCGATTCCGATGCCGACACGATCGAGAAGATCGTGGCCGAGACGCTTTCCTCGCGCCGTTCCGAGCGCAGCGGCCGGGTCAGCGATGCTGGCTCGCTCGAAGCCCAGAAGCGCCAGGGTTACTTCTGAAGCGACCGTCCGGCGTGGCACGCCGGCGCGCAAAGTCAGGCGAGGGCCGCGAGGACCGATGCGCGCCCGCCGGGCAGCCAGTCCCCTAGAAGGGCGGCCTTTTGGGTGAACGCCTCCGCAGCGGCCCTGGCATCCCGCCTCAGGAGCCTGACGGCGTTGCCAGGCCGGATCTGGCCCAGCAGGTGGCGGTCACACCGGGCAATGCTGGCAATCCTCGGATAACCGCCCGTGGTCTGGGCATCGCACAACAGGACAATCGGCGTGCCAGAGGGCGGACACTGCAGCGTGCCCGGGAAGACGGGCGCACTCCTCATAGGTCCGGCGTCGGACAACTCAAGCGTGTGCCCGGTGAGCGACAGGCCCATGCGCGTGGCCTGGCGCCCCGCAGCAAAGTCGGCTTCGAAGAGCGCCTGTCGGGAGGCGGGGGCCAGGCGGTCGGCTTCGGCCGATACGCAGGCGCGCAGGGCAAAGGCCGCTGTCAGGACCGGACGAAGGTGGGCCGGGGTTTGTGTCTCGGGCACCGCACCGGCAGGGCCGTCCGGTCTGAGCCGGTCGCCCGCCGCCAGCGCACGGCCCCCACAGCCGCCAAAGCCTGCGGGCAGATAGGTGGAGGCCGAGCCGAGAAAGGTCTCGGCTTCAAAACCGGTGGTGATGGCCAGATAGGCGCGCACACCGAAACGCGGCGGCGCGATGGAGAATGTGTCACCCGCACGCAGCCTCAGCGTGGCGTGGCCGGGTGCCTCTGCGCCGGCAAGCTCGATCCGGCCATGGGCGCCAGTGACGGCGATGGTGCAGGCGACCTCGCAGACGGCCGAGAAGCCGCCATAGCTGATCTCGACGGCGGTATCGTGCACCCCATTGCCGACGAGCCGGTTGGCGAGCGCCATGGAGAGCGCGTCGGCGGGCCCTGAGGCGGGCACGCCCAGGTGACGCTTGCCCGAGCGGGGCCTGCCCTGCAGCGTGCTCTGCGGACCAGGAGAGGTGAGGCGCAGCATCTAGACCGCCCGGAAGCTGAGCCGCTGTCCGGCGGCCAGACGGAAGGGATGGTCGCTATCAGGGCGAAAGAGCGCATCGAAGGTGCGACCGACCAGCGGCCAGCCACCGGGGCCGTCCAGCGCGTAGAGGCCCGTGAAGCCCGCGCTGATGCCCACGGAGCCTGCCGCCACGCGTGGCCGCGGCGCGTCGAGGCGCGCCACCTCCATTCCCTCCGGCAAGCCCGAGACATAGGCAAAGCCCGGTGTGAAGCCCATCAGCTCCACCCTGTGCTCCCGGCGGGTGTGCAGGTCGATGAAGGCCTCCACCGACAGGCCAAGCGCGACGCAGACGTCTGGCAGGTCCGGCCCGTGCTCTCCGCCATAGTGCACCGCGATCTGGATGATGTCGCCGGCGTCGGCGGCCGGCGCTGGCACCCTGGCGATACCGCGCAGCCAGCCAGCCACCGCATCGGCCTGGTCAGGCCGGAAGCCCACCGCGACACGGTCCATGCCGGCAACCACATCCTCGGCCCGGCCCTCGGCGCGAAGCGTCTCCGCCAGGGCCCTGGCCTCGGCCGGACCGTCGACCGTGATCTCGAAGACATCGTCGGCCGTGCGCACCGGTTTCAGCCCGCCGGGCACAGGTTCACTCCGGCGTTTTCCAGTGCGGCCCGGATGGCCCGCGCCGCCTCCACCGCACGGGCGCTGTCGCCATGCACGCAGATCGTGTCCACTTCCAGATCAAGCACGGCGCCGTCATGGGCGGTGACACGCCGCCGGACCGCCATGTCCACGGCCTGGCGCGACTGCAAGGCGGCGTCCGCGATCAGCGCGCCAGGCGCGGTCCGGCTGCGCAGCCGGCCATCGGTCTCATAGGCGCGGTCAGCGAACCCCTCCGCGATAAATCCGAGACCCCGCGCTAACGCCTCGCGGGCCAGCGCCGAGCCCGGCGGCCCCATCAGGCGGGCCCCGGGCAGGTGGTCCTGCAGCACGTCTGCAACCGTCGCCGAGAGTCCCTCATCCCGCGCGGCCATGTTGTAGAGCGCGCCATGGGGCTTCAGGTGTTTCAGCGCCACGCCCTGCTCATCGGCCAGTGCCATCAGGGCGGAGACCTGTCCGGCGAGCGCGTCGGCCAGGGCCGGCCCTGACAGCTTGCTTGGCGCCCGGCCGAAAGTCTCCCGGTCCGGAAATGAGGGATGGGCCCCGGCCGCGACGCCGCGATCGCGCGCCAGCTCCAGCGCCCGGCGCATCGTGTCGGTGTCGCCGGCATGGCCCCCACAGGCGATGCTGCAGCTCGTAACAAGGTCCATGAGCGCCGCATCCTGGCCCGCACCTTCGCCGAGATCGGCATTGAGATCGATCGTCCGGCTCATGCCATCCGCCATCCTCGCGCACCGCGATTCCCCGCCGCGTTTCCAGACCGGTCGCAAACCCGTCGGCCAGTGACTGCCCGAACAGTACTCGTCAGATACCGCATTTCCCGTTCTCCTTGCCGTGCCTGTCCACTGCTTTCGTACCCTAACCGGTCACCGCCGATTTGGCACATGGGGCCGGAGCCCACATAATGGTGCGGGAAAGGTGCCGGGTCACCGGGTCGGAGCGGTCATGGGGCGTGAAATCGCATCTGAAGCCTTTGGCGATGAGGACTTCGCGGTCTTCCGCGACCGGCTGCGCCGGGAGACCGCCACGCTGAAATCCTGGTTTGATCGCCGCACCTTCGATTATGCCGCGCAGCTTTCGGTGGGTCTTGAACTGGAGGCCTGGCTGCTTGACGAGAACGCACTGCCGGCGCCGATGAACATGGCCTTCCTGGAGACCGCCGGGCACCCGGACATCGTCGAGGAACTGGCCGCATTCAATGTGGAGATCAACGCCCCGCCGCTCGTGCTGGACGGGGCGGTCTTCTCGAAGACCGAGGCGGCGCTCGACGCGGTGTGGACGACCTGCAGGTCCGCCGCCGCGGGTCTCGGCCTTCGCCCCGCGATCACCGGCATCCTGCCCACGGTGCGCGATGAGATGCTGCAACTGGAATGGATGTCCGACAGCATGCGCTACCGGGCACTCAACCGCGAACTCATGCGCCGGCGCAACCGGCAGGCGCTGCACATCGACATCAGGGGCCGGGACCACCTCGATTATCGCTGCGACCATATCATGCTGGAGGCCGGCTGCACCTCCCTGCAGGCCCATATGAAGGTGAACCAGGAAGATTGCGTGCGCTTCTACAACGCCGCCATCCTGGCGGCAGCCCCCCTGGTGGCGGCGACGGCGAACTCGCCCTTTCTCTATGGCAAGTCGCTCTGGTGCGAGACCCGCATCCCGGCCTTCGAACAGGCCACCGCGATCGATGGTTTCCGCGACGCATCTGGCCAGAACGTCCTGCGCGTCACACTGGGCACCGGCTATCTGCGCCACAGCTTCCTTGAACTCTTCATCGAGAATCTCGGATTTCCGGTGCTCCTGCCAGCCCTGGAAGACCGAGCCGACCGCCTTCCCCACCTGCAGCTGCAGAACGGGACGATCTGGCGCTGGGTGCGCCCGATCCTCGGATTTGACGGCGCCGGCACGCCGCACCTGCGCATCGAGCACAGGGTCATGCCGGCGGGGCCGAGCCTGATCGATACGGTGGCCAATCTTGCTCTGTGCCACGGCCTGGTGCTCGCCCTTGCGCGGGCTGACGAGCCCCCGGAGGCGGGCACACGTTTCGAGGACGCCCGGGCCGGTTTCTACGCCTGCGCCCGTGACGGCCTCGATGCCCGTATCTGCTGGGACGGCCGGGAGGCCAGGGTCCAGAACCTCCTGCTCGACCGGCTTATCCCCGATGCGCGCGCCGCCCTGATCGAAACCGGTGTCGCTGAAGACGAGGTCGTCAGATACATTGACGACGTGATGACGGCGCGGGTGCGCAGTGGCCGGACCGGAGCCGCCTGGCAGCGCAGCTTCATGGACTGCAACCCGGCCAACTTCCAGGCATTGACCGAACGCTATCTCGCACTGCAGGAGACAGGCGCCCCCGTCCATACCTGGGAAGTCTGATCCTTCATGGCCCCGCCGCTCGACCAAACCGACCGCCTGCCCGGTGCATTAGCCGACATTGACGTGCGCGAGATCCGCCGGGTCTTCCCCCGCCCCACCCTGATCCACATCGAAGGCGAAACGGAACCACCGCTCTTTCTCTCAACCCTGCTCCACGGCAATGAGACGACGAGCTTCGCCGTCCTGCAATGGCTGCAGGCCCTGCTGGCCGACGGCAGGCCCCCGCGCAGCCTTATGATCTTCGTCGGCAATGTACGCGCCGCCGAAGCCGGCGTGCGCGCCATGCAGGGCGAGCCCGATTTCAACCGGATCTGGGCGCCGGGCGACACGGCGGAACACGCAATGGCCGCCGAAATCCTGTCCATCGCCCGCCAGCGCGGCATGTTCGCCAGCATCGACATTCACAACAATTCCGGCCGCAACCCGGTCTATGGCTGCATCAATTCGCTGCGGCCGCAGGATCTCCACCTCGCTGCGGCCTTTGCGCCGATCGGGGTCTATTATCTCAATCCGCCGACGACTCAGTCCATCGCCTTTTCCCATCTCGGACCGGCGATCACGCTGGAATGCGGCCAGTCGGGCGATGCCGCGGGGCTCGCGGCGGCCCGGTCGCTGATCAGCCATGTGCTCGGGCGCGACGGGCTTCCGGCAACGCCGCCGCCCGCCGATGCGCTCCAGCTGTTTGAAACCGTGGGCCGGGTCCTGGTCGATCCCGATGCGCGTTTCGCCTTCGGTCCCGCCAGCGGCGGCGATCTCGTCTTCCGTGACGATCTTGAAAGCCTCAATTTCAGGACCGTGGAGGCCGGTGCGCGCTGGGCAGAAACTTCCCGGAGCGACATGGCGCTGAGGGTGGTGGACGAGCATGGCAGCGAGCTGACGGGGTCCTTCTTTATCCGGGAGAACGGCGCACTCCGGCTGAAACAGACCGTCGTGCCGGCCATGATCACGCCCGACCATGACATCATCCGGCGCGACTGCCTGTGCTACCTCATGCGCCCGCTCGACTGGCGCCGCGCCTGAGCGCCCTGCTCAGCGGCTGGAAAAAAGGCGGCCCTTTTCGGTGACCAGGACGATGGCGAGCGTGGCGACACCGAGGGCGAGGTACCCGACGAGGATCGGCACCGTGGAGCCGTCATACTGCGCCGCAATCGCGCCGCCGATGGAGCCGGCAATGGTCGTGGTGGCGAAGCCGTGGACGGCGGCGGCGGTACCGGCGATGTGGCCCACGGGCTCCATGGCCAGTGAGGTGAAATTCGCACCGATCAGCCCGAAACAGGCAAACGTCATCAGGAAGAGCGGGAAGAACAGCCAGAGCGTCTCAGCGATGAAGCTCACAGCCAGCAGGGTGAGCAGGCTGAACAGGATGAACCCGATCAGCGCCCCATGGCTCAGCCGGCGCATGCCGATGCGCTCCACCAGTCGGGAATTGGAATAGGTCGCCACCGACATGGCGATTGCAATACCCGCAAACCAGAGCGGAAAGGTCTCTCCGGTCTTGAACGGGCCGGTGAAGATCTGTTCGGAGCTGGCGATAAAGGTGAAGAGCGCGCCGAAGATCACGCCGCTGGCGAGCATGTAGCCGAGCGTCACCGGCGTCATCACCACGGTTCGGTAATTGCCGATCACGCCGCCCACGGAAAGCCGGGCCTTGCGTTCCGGCGGCAACGTTTCCTTCAGCCGCAGCAGCGCCCAGGCGAGCATGCCCGTGCCGCCGAGCACAAGGACGCCGAAGGTCCATTCCCAGGGCGCGACAAACAGGACCAGCTGGCCGATGCTCGGCGCAAGGATCGGCACGACCATGAAGACGGTCATGACGAGCGACATGATCCGCGCCATGCCGCGCCCGGCATAGATGTCGCGCACGAGGCTTGCGGCAACCACCCGGCAGCCCGAGGCAAAGACGCCCTGCAGGAACCGCAGGACGAGAAGCGTGTCGAATTCCCGGGCGAACATGCAGCCCATGCCCATCGCGGCGTAACCGATGAGCGACACGAAC
>CAZXWB010000021.1:17395-19876 GCA_964644395.1 uncultured Hyphomonadaceae bacterium
CCGGGCGAACATGCAGCCCATGCCCATCGCGGCGTAACCGATGAGCGACACGAACAGCACCGGTCGCCGCCCGAAACGGTCGGCCAGCGGACCGGCGATGAGCTGGGGAAAGCCGAAGCCGAGCACATAGGCCACCACGATGAGCTGTCGGTCATTGGCGTCGGCGGCGCCGAGGGCGGCGGCAATGTCGCCCATGGCCGGCAGCATGATGTCGATGGCCAGTGCGTTCAGCGCCATGAGCCCGGCGACGAAGGCCACGAACTCGGGCAGGGCCATGCCCGCTCTCTTTTCACAGAGTGCGGGATCGGCGTGGAGGGGGGTCTCGGCGGTGACAGCCATTGGCGGCATATGCGCCGGGCAGGCGGAATGGGCAAGCCCGCTCGCGCAGACACCGCCGCCCCGACGGCTGCCGCTGTCAGGGTGCGCGGCGCACCTTTCTAGCCGCCATAGAGCTCGTCGCCGGCGCGGTACCACTCGCCATTCGGGTTGTCGCGGCAGACATTCACCGGCTCGCGCAGCGTGCGACCATCGGGCAGGCGGGTCTCGGAATACACGATCCGGCACTCCTGGCCCTGGGGATAGCGCGGCGCGTTTCCGTAACCCGGCTGGGTGCCGTATTGCGGCTGCGGTGCTGCCGGCTCGCGGTAAGTCGGCTGGGACACGCGGTAGCTGTCGCTGAAACCGTACTCACCCGACCGGGTCACCTGTCCGCGCCGGAACGGGTCGTCATTCGGCACCACACCATAGGGCCCAACCACGACGGGTTCGTCATCGCAATCGGTCGCTGCGGCACCCACAAGGCCACCGGCCACCGCACCGAGCAGGGCGCCCACGACAACCTCGTCGCTGTTGTCATTGTCCTCGTAATAACGCCAGCGGCCATGGCGACGATAGCCGCGGCCATAGCCCCGGCCCCGCCGCCAGTAGCCGTCATCGCCATCGACATTGTTGCCGATCACGCCACCGGCCACGCCGCCAATCAGTGCGCCGGCCAGCGCGTTCTGCCCCTGGCGGCGGTCGCAGTCGGCCGAGGCTGCGCCTGACAGGCCGAGGGCAGCGAGGGCGGAACTGGCGAGGAGGCGGGTGGTGAGCGATGACGGTGTCATGGCGGGATCCTTTCGGTCTGAAAGCGGAACGACGTCAATTTACACGCTTAGTGAATGGAAGCTGAACCGGGCGTGAAGTGATGGTTCAGGCGTTTCGGACCGGCACTGCGGCGCTTTGGGTCTGGACAGGCCGCCTCGTGCGTCCAATTCTTTCGGCAGCACAGGAGTTTACCATGGCCGATACGACCGCAGAAGCCTATGCCAGCGTCTCCGGCGCCGCGCGTGCCGGGGCCTTTGATGAGGTGCGCAGCGCCGGCGGCAACACCGCCCACCGCGCCGCCCAGGGCCTGCGCACGGCCTGGTACGGTGCGCTTTACGCCATTATCCGCCGGCGGTCGGGCGGTTTCACGCGACCGGGCGATCCGCCCTTCACCCCGAGCCGCGGCCAGCCCGACCTCGGCGCCATGCGCCAGGCCTTCGCCGATCTCCTCGCCGCAGACCGCCGCAACATTGCCGAGGGGCTCTACCCCGCACCGCGGGCGATCGACCTCGCCGGTGCGATGCGCACTGTCATGCAGGCCCCGAAACTCCTGCGCGAAGCCGGTGTCGTCGATGAGCGGCGCAAGGCGCGCAGCGGCACAGAAGTGCGCCAGCGGCCCGAAACCCAGCGCTACCCGACCTATTACCGCCAGAACTTCCACTATCAGAGCGATGGCTGGTTCTCCGAGGACGGCGCGGACCTCTATGACGGGCAGGTGGAAATCCTGTTTACCGGGGCCGCCGACGCCATGCGCCGCATGGCCCTGGCCGAGATCGCCCGGCGCATGAGAGGTCGCGACCAGCGCAGGGTGCGGCTGCTCGACGTGGCCGGTGGCAATGGCCGCTTCCTGGCACAAATCCTTGACCTCTATCCCCGGCTGCGCGCCAGCCTGCTCGACCTGTCGCCGGCCTACACCGCCAAGGCGCGCGAACGCCTGGCGCCCTGGCCCCAGGCCGACGTGATCGAGGGCCAGGCGGAAAACATGCCCGTGGACGATGCCAGCCAGGACCTGGTGGTGTCGATCTATCTGTTCCACGAATTGCCGCCGAAGATCCGCCCGCTCGTCTTCCGGGAGATCGCCAGGGTGCTGAAGCCCGGCGGGGCGTTTGTCTTTGCCGACAGCCTGCAGTTTGGCGACAATCCGCCCCTCGACGGATTGCTGGAGTATTTCCCCGAGGGTTTCCACGAGCCCTATTATCGCGGCTACCTGGAAGAGGATTTCGACGGAATCGCCGCGGCCGCCGGCCTGGAACCGGTCGATGATGGCCAGGCGCACTTCCTGACCAAGGTGCGTGTGTTCGAGAAGGCCTGAGTGAGGGCATTGCGTGGCCGCTCGCGAGCTTGGCGGCCGGAACTCGCCAATCATGGGCTGATCGGTTCGGGTTCTCGTGTCGT
>CAZXWB010000022.1:0-19391 GCA_964644395.1 uncultured Hyphomonadaceae bacterium
ATCAGGGAGGGGGATGCTTCCTGATCTCGAGTTGACTTGTCATCCCGGACGCGAAGCGATCCGGGACCCAGCCGGACACTCCGTGCGCGGGAACCATGGGTCCCGGCTCAATACCCTTCGGGCTTGGCCGGGATGACAGTTCAAAACGTCGCCTCGCGTTCGCACCCCACAAGCGACCGCGCAGGCGCAGGGGCCGACGGCTTTGCCGTCGAACTGCCCCGAGCAAATCGAAAAACGCCATAAGACACTCAAGGAGAACAAGACCATGGCACTGAAAATCCGGCTCGCCCGCGGCGGGTCAAAGAAACGTCCCTTCTACCGCGTCGTCGTCGCCGACTCGCGCATGCCGCGCGATGGCCGCTTCATCGACAAGATCGGCAGCTATGATCCTCGCCTGCCCAAGGATGCCGAGAACCGTGTGAAAATCGACGCGGAAAAGGCCGCGGAATGGATCCGGAAGGGTGCCAAGCCCAGCGACCGTGTGGCGCGCTTCCTGTCGCAGGTCGAGGTGGACGGGAAGCCGGTCTATGCCTGGACGGCGTCGAACAATCCCAAGAAGGGTGAACCCGGCACGAAGGCGAAGGAACGCGCCGAGGAACGGGCGGAGAAGGAACGCGAGCGCAAGGAAGCCGAGGAAGCTGCCAAGGCCGAGGCCGAAGAGGCCAAGAAGGCCCCCGCCGAGGAAGAGGCTGCCGAGGAGGCTTCGGCCGAGGACGCCGCCGAGACGGAAAAGTCCGAGGGCTGAGTAAGCTGAACCCCGCCTAACCGCGGCATTCGGACTGTATTCGACCTGGCTTTCGTATTCCGGCATCAGGAAAACGAAGTCTCGAGAGGTATCGACCATGTCACGGTTCGGATTGAAAGCCACCCTGCTCGCCGCCAGCGCAGTCATTGCGGGCCTCGGCGCCACCGCCACGGCCCAGCGCGGCAATGGCTTCCCCGCCGGCACGATCACGCTGTTTGACCGCAAGGGCTTTGCCGGAGAGGCGATCACGGTGGACGGTCCGGTGGAGAAGCTCAATGCTGCACGGTTCAATGACCGGGCGAGCTCGGCGGAACTGACCGGCATCTGGGAGCTCTGCGATGACAGCTTCTTCCGCGGGCGCTGCGAAGTGATCGATTTCAGCCTGCGCGACCTCGGCGCTGTGGGCCTGAACAACAACATCTCCTCGCTGCGCCCCGTGGGCCCGCGTGAATTGCGCCGGCAGGAAGGGACTGGCCGCGGCGGACGCGGGCGCCTCGGCGGCGGTGGCGACATCGTGCTGTTCACGGGTCTCGGCTTCACCGGCGAGGCGCTGCCGCTCAATCGCGGGCTCGCCGATCTTTCCGTGTTGGATTTCAATGACCGCGCGCTCTCGGTACGGGTCAATCGCGGCGAATGGGTGATCTGTGAGGACGCCCGGCTCGACGGACGCTGCGAGGTGATCACCGCCGACGTGCGCGATCTGGGTCGGTTCAATCTGAACCGCCGCCTCTCCTCCATCGAGCCCTATACCGGCCAGGCCTATGGCCCGCAGAGCGGTCCGGTCTATGGCGGCGGCTATGGGAGCAATCGCGGTGGCCATGGCCGCTCGCCCGGCTACGGCTCTGCCCAGCCCTACGCCCAGGCCCTGGAAGGCGTCGACACGGTGTTCTTCACCGATGTGCGCGACGAATTCGGCCAGCAGATCCGCGCCCGTGGCTTTGCCGATGACCGTTTCTGCCAAGCCCTCGGCCTGCGCGATGCGGAGTATTCCTCTCGGCGCAATGGCTTCCTCACAGACGTGCTCTGCGAGAAATGAGCCGACGCGCCGGTGAACGCCTGATTCAGATCGCCGCGATTGCCGGTGCCCACGGCGTGCGCGGCGACGTCCGGGTCAAGAGCTTCACCGCCGTGCCGGAGGCCTGTTTCAGCTATGGCCCTTTCCTGTCTGACCGTGCCCAGACGCTGCTGGAGGCGGTGAAATGGCGTGAGGCCAGGGATCATTACATCGTCACGCCGAAGCACCCCCGGCAGAAGGAGGAATGGGACGGGCTGAAGGGCACGGGCCTGTTCGTGCCACGCGCAGCTCTGCCACCGCCCGAGGACAGTGACGAGTTCTACCATGCCGACCTGATCGGCCTGCCGGTCTATCTCGACGGCCATGTCGTCGGCGAGGTCAGGGCGGTGCAGGATTTCGGCGCCGGCGACCTGCTCGACATCAGCTATGCCGGACGCCGCGTCTTCCTGCCCTTCACGAAGGCGGTCGTGCCGGTCGTCGACCTCGCGGGCGGCCGTATCGAACTCGGTGACGTGGCCGACTGGCTGGCGGAACCTAAGCCCGGCACGGGCGGAGAGGATGCCGGCTGACCCCTTGGCAGGGTGGCGCGCGGGGGCGTAAGCATGGCCTGCGAACCCTGCAAGGCGCCCGTGATGTTCGAAGCCCTGAAAATTGGTGAAACCATCCAGCTCGCCATCGGCCCGGTCTTCCTGCTGGTGGCCGTGGGCGGTCTGCTCAATGTCATGACGTCGCGCCTCGGCCGCGTGGTCGACCGCATCCGAGCGTTGGAAGACACCGCCGAGCATGAGGAACCCGGTCCCGAGCGGGCGATGCATTTGCGCCAGCTCGCCGAACAGGACCGGCGCATCGTTCGCATCAATGCCGCCATCACCCTGGCGGTGATCGCGGCGCTTCTGGTCTGCCTCGTGGTGATGTCGCTCTTCGTTGCGGAGTTTGTCAGCTTTGACCTGTCGGAAGTTGTCGCGGCCCTTTTTGTCCTCACCATGCTGGTGCTGATCGCCTCGCTCGGCTGCTTCCTGTCGGAAATCTACATCGCGTCAAACAATATGCGCGTGCGGTCGGAGTTCAGGCCGAGCCGTCGCCGGAATCAGTCCTGAGTGCGGCTTCGAGGGCTGCCGGCACGCCTGTCGGCAGCTCAAAACCCGTCGCGCGCAGTTTCTCCGTGGACACTTTCAGCATCCCCAGCGGGTAGCGTAGTTCGCGCGGTCGGTAGCGCAGGGCATCCTTGGCGAGGTCGGCGAGCACGGGCAGGTGCGGGCCGGCTCTCCAGCGCCTGTCACCGCTCAGACGATAGGCGCGCCGGAAATGCTCCACAAAGGTCCCGGCGCTGTCATCGGCGAAATTCCAGGCTTCGATCATCTTGTCCGTGCGATCGAGGCCGCGGCGCATGAGATGGATGATCGCCGCGCTGACATCGCCGTGCCAGACATATTGCGTGCGCCGGTAGCGCAACAGGGCGCGCCTTGCGGCGCTCCAGTGGCGCGCTTCCAGCAGCCGCTTGGCATCGGCGACAATGGTGGGGCGATAGATGTCGACCGGCATGGCCGGGGCGGCGGCCTCGATCGCTTCCTCGGCAAGCGCCTTGGTGCGGGCATAGTCGCGCATATAGGGCTCGGCATGATACTGGCGTTTCAGCGGCGACCGCGGGTCGAGGCGCGGCGTGGTCTCATTCACCCGGCGCGTCTTTGGTGAGCCGTAGACCGTGATCGAGCTGGCATGGCCGAAATAGCGCACACCCGCCGTCTGCGCGGCGGCCACCAGTGCCCGAGTCGCCTCGACATTGACCCGGTCCATGGTCTCGCGCTGGCTGAGGGAGGCGGCGAGGTGGATGACGGCGTCGCAGCCCTCCAACAGGGGCCCGAATTCCAGTGAGTCCATCAGATCGAGCGCACGCCATTCCATGTGCGGGGTGTCATCACGGGCGGAGCGGCCATGTGCCCTGACACGGTAGCCCTGTTCGATGAGCGCCGGCACCAGCGAACGCCCCGCGAATCCGGCCGCGCCGGTAACGAGCACGGTTTCACGCACTGATCTTTTCCGTCTCGGCTGGCAGCGACAATTCCGCCTTCAGACGGTCCGCCAGTCGGATCGTGAGGGACAGGATCATGAGCGTCGGGTTGGCATGTCCGGATGTGGGAAACACCGATCCGCCGGCCACCGAGAGATTCTCCATGCCATGGACCCGCAACGCGGTGTCGACCACCCCGCGGGCGGGGTCGGCTGACATGCGCGTGGTGCCGAGCGTGTGTCCCATGTCGATGATAACGGCGTCCCCGGGGCGTTGTTCCCTGACCCAGTCCTCGAGCTGCGGTGCCGGCAAGCCCGCAACCGCGAAGGCCTCGGCCATGAGTTCTGCGATGCGCAGGAGGGAGCGGCGGGCGCCAGGGTCGATGGTCCATTGGATGCGCGCGATCGGCACGCCGAAACCGTCCAGCGTATCCGACAGCATGACCCGGCTTTCGCTGTCGGGCGCCTGTTCGGTGATCGCATCCACGCTCAGTCCCGTCAGCTTGTGGGGCAGGCCACCGGACTGGAATTCCCGGGCCACGAAGCGCGGATTGAACAGGATGACCGTGTTGACCATCAGGTCCTTGATGAATTTCGGCACCCGGCCCGACTGGAGCAGTTTCACGCCCACCGCCTTGAACACCATGCCGGGGCTCTTTACCGCCGACCAGGCGTCGGTGAGAGGGGCCTTCGACTGACGCTTTACGAGCCGCTTGATCGCCATCAGAGGATCGTCGGGCGAGCGTTCCTCCAGCATGTAGAGCGCGGTGTGGTTCAGCCTTTCCGACCGCTGGATCTCCGGCGACAGGCTCAGCCCCTGCATGTAGAGATGCGCCCGCCCGCCATGGTTGAGGGCAACGAAGCCGAAGCGCCGGTTGAGGATCTGGGCTTGCTTCTTGCCGAAACGGGCAATCCGCACACTCGGATGGTCCATCAGGCAGCGCCCGACCTGGTCATGGCCATTGCCGATCCCGTTGGCGAGCAACAGCCGGGCATTCTCGATCCCGCCGGCGGCCAGGACGACGTGCCGGGCGGCGACGCGGAAGCGCGTGCGATCCGGCGCGGCGACCTCGAGGCCCTCGACACGCCGGCTTGCGGCCCGGGTCTCGATCTTCGTCACCGTGGCGTTCAGCAGCAGGCTCACATTGTCGGCCTGTTCGGTCAGGAACTCATCGCCGAAGCGCATCACGTCCATATGGTCAATACGCGAGCGCGCGAACTGCCAGAAGAAGGGCCGCAGCTTCCGGCGATCGAGGGCCGGTTCGGGCGGGGACTGTCCGGCCAGTGCCCAGAAATCCTCGCCATAGGTGTTCGGGCCAAGGTTGAGCGCCGCGGCCGCCCGGTCGAAATAGGGTTCAAGTTCCGCCCTCGAGACCGGCCAGCCCGATCCCGGAATCCAGTCCCGGGCCTCGAAATCGATCGCGTCGAAGCTGGCCGACTTGCCGGCCCAGGCCTGTGTCGATCCGCCGAGCCCGCGACACCGCACGCCGAAGGGCTGGACATCGGCGCGCCAGTGCCCGGCAAGCGCGCTATGGAAAGCTTCGCGCTTGGCGGCCTGTTCCGGCGAGGCCGGTTCGCCGATGCTCTCGACCCGGTTCAGTTCCGCACTGTCGGCGTTCTCCCGGCGACCGCCGCTTTCGATCACCAGGACGCGCGTGTCGCTTCCGAAGAACTCCCGCGCGAGCGTCAGCCCCGCCGGACCGCCACCGACAATCACCAGGTCGGCGTCGAATGTCGCACCGGGCGGCGTGGCGGCGAGGTCGGTGATCTTCACCCTTCGCCCCCCTCCGATCGGCGTTCGGCCACCTTGTGCCGCGCCCGCGCAACGAGCTTGTCGATCAGGGTCTCCTTGTCCATGCCCTTCATGTCCACCGCGGTGGCGAGGTTGTTGGACTTGGCGACGGCCTTGATCTCAGCGAGCGAAAGCCCTTCAAGCGTGCGCATCAGGCGGGCATTGTCGCTCGCCCCGGCCAGTTCACGGAGATTGATCAGCTTGTGGGCGTCCTTGCCCTCGAACAGCACCTCCGCGCCCAGCGCCTTCACCACGCGATAGGCGAACTCCGGATTGGACCGGAACTCCCGGCGCAGCTCCTCGAGCACGCGGTCGAGCGCTGAAATCGGGTCAATGGCGGGATCGTCGTCTTGGTCGCTCATGCGGTCCTGCTTTCTGTCGTCTGGACGCCCCTGCCATGGAGGCGCTCGGCGAAGCGGGCG
Source organism: uncultured Hyphomonadaceae bacterium (assembly GCA_964644395.1). Taxonomy (GTDB): domain Bacteria; phylum Pseudomonadota; class Alphaproteobacteria; order Caulobacterales; family Hyphomonadaceae; genus JBGSUF01. The sequence continues at coordinate 5,982 of CAZXWB010000022.1, forward strand.
AGGAAGGCGTCGCCCCAGTCCTCGGGACTGAGGCAGAGTTCCCCGGCGCGATTGAAGGCATTGTGGCTCATCTCCGCGGCCAGGGCGTCATCGGCGTGGATCGCTGTGATGGCCTTGGCGAAGGCGTCGGTGTCGGTCACCCGCACGCCGCGCCCGGCGCCGATGGCTTCCAGTTCCGGAGCGAGATAGGCATTGTCGGCGATGACCACGGGCAGGCCCGAGAGCGCGCCCTCCAGCGCCACCAGTCCGAAGGGTTCGCGCCAGCGGCTGGGCACGACCACGAGGCGGGAACGGGCGGCGTGTTCGGCGATCATGTCCCGGTCGCACCAGCCGGCGAAATGGGCGCCCGGAAAGCGCGCCGAGAGCGCCTCGGAGTCCTCGCCGGTGCCGCAGAGCGTGACCGGCACGCCCGCCTTCGCGCAGGCCTCAAGCGCCAGGTCGGCCCCCTTTTCCTGCCCGATGCGGCCGACAAACAGCACACCGCGATTGTTTTCGGCTTCCACACGCGCTTCGGTATAGGGCTCACATGGGTTGCGCACGGTGAACAGGTGGGATGCGGCGAAGCCACGGTCGCGGAAGGTCTGCTCCATTCCCTCATGCAGGGCCACAAAGCCCATGGCGCTGGTGGAAAAGCGGGCGAGCCCGTTGACGTGCCATTGCCGGGCCGTGCGCCAGTATTTGTGCAGGGGCGAGCGGCGATCACACTGGCTGGCGAGGCAGGCGAGGCCGAGGGGCTTTTTCGTGCAGGTCTCGGTGCGCCCGAAATGCAGGAAGGCGCCGTTCGGACAAACATTGAAGAAATCGTGGCAGGAGACCAGCGTGCGCGCTTCGACCCGGCGCAGCGGCCCGAAGATCGACGGCGAGAGGATCTGCGACCAATTGTGCAGGTGATAGACCGTTCCCGGCGTGTCGTGGCTGGAAATCCAGTCGCCCAGCATCTCCGCGGCGGCGCGGTTGTGGTAGCCTTGGCGCAGGGCGGTGAACATCCCGGCATCGAGCAGGCGCTCGGCGCCGAGCCCGACAAAGCCGATGCCGGCCGCGGCCATGTCGGCATCACTGCCCTCACCGGTCAGGTAGGTGACCTCACAGCCGCGTGCCCGGTAGCGCCTGGCCGCGAGCCGGGCGAGCACCGTCGCCCCGCCATTGGGGCGGGTGAAGTCGTTGATCACCACGACACGTTCGGGCTTCAGGCGCCTGGCTTCCATCAGGTCGCTCCCCTTGCCATGGCCGGGCTGCCGTCCGGGCCGTCGAATTCCGGCATGACGTAGCCCTCCGGCCTTGCACGCATCTCACGTTCACGCTGGAAGACAAGCGCGCTCGCCACGCCGGCGAACACGCTGAACTGGATACCCGGATCGGGCATGGTGCCCGACACCGAAAGGGCGATGAAAATGGCGAAGGCGCCGGAGCGGGCGGCGGCGGCGATCTGCTGGCTTTCCGCCAGCGGCCCGGCCAGGCGCGGTTTCAGTGTGTCATAGGTGAACACCCGGGCCATGAAGATGAAGAAGAAGGCCGCGCCGATCAGTCCCAGATTGGCCAGCAGCGAAATGATCAGGCTGGAGGCGCGCACGCTGCCCATGCCGGCGCCGAGCCCGAAGGTCTGCACCAGGGCGTCGATGCTGGCGAGGTTCCAGCGGGTGCGCTCCTGGCCGCTCTGGGTCTGCAGCTTGTTGGCGATGCCTTCGGAGAAAAGCTCGTTGACGGGGTCGAGCAGGTCGGGTTTCAGCGCGATGATGGCCGCGATCCCGAGGCCCGCAAAGGGCAGGAGTGAGACCAGCACCCCTTGTCGGGTCGCGCCCTTGCGCGTCAGCGGCAGGGAGCGGTCGCTGCCGGTGAACTGGCGGCCATAGACCACGGCGAAATAGGCGGCGAGGGCGACATAGGCCGTCGTGGAGGTCGACAGCAGCAGGGTGACGAACAGCGCGCCTGTCACCGGCAGAAGCAAGGGCAGGTCGATCCCGCCGCGCCAGAGCCTGAGCAGGAAGGCAAACAGTCCCGTGGTCACGATGGCATAGGTCGAGGCCTCGGGATATGAGCCGGTGATCCGCTTCATGCCGAACACCTCATGGGAGAAGCCCTGCCCGTAGATCGCGTTGCGGATGAAGCCGAGCAGGTGGGACATGCCGATCTCGTGGGTCACCACGTCGAGTACGGCGAAGAAGAGATTGACCATGCCGGCAATCAGCACCGCGAAGGCCACCGAGCGCATGGCGTTGTGATTGCGCGCAAAGGCTGCCGCCGCTGTGAAGGCGAGGAGGTTGCCCAGCAGGTAGATGGTCTGGGTGATGTTGGAGCCGCGCGGGATCAGTGGGCGTTCGATGATCTGGCCCATCGCGGTGATCTCGTCGGGCGGGTAGATGTTGAACGCGTCGTAGAACAGCCGCGGCATGACGAAGGCGCTCATCGCCGCCCAGAGGAAGCACAGCACAAGCCAGAAACCCGGCTGTGACGGCGACAGGGTCTTCATCATTGCCGTCAGTCCGCCCTTGCGGATCGCGATCGCCGCCAGGAAAAGCCCGATGGACAGGTGCCCGGGCTGGATGTTCGACGTGCCGATGAACACCGCCGCGGCCGACATCAGCAGCGACGCGCACAGCATGACCGTGAAGGCGGCCGCCGACGACCACAGGATGGCCGCGCCGCCCAGCGCCAGAGTGATGAGGCCGATCAGTTCAATGCTCACGCCGCTTGCCCTCGCTTTCGGCTCGCCAGCCGGCCCGGCGGCTCACCGGATCCGTTGCGTCACTGTCCATCAAAGCAATCTTCACGCCATCCGTATACGTCCGGTCACTGCTATGACAGCTTGCCACCTCGCCTTGGCAAGACGATTGCAGGCCACTGTGTCACAGGTCACCAATGCAGCAAGGGCAGCTTTCGAGACTGTCACTGTCCGGGGAAGAAAATGAGCCGCGCGCCCAATCTGGTCTTCAATGGCAAGTTCCTGACCGCCCCCATGACGGCGGTTCACAAGGTTGCACTCGAACTGATCGAGGCCTTCAACCGCCAGCTCGACCGTGACGAGACGCTGCGACGGGCGATCCGCGGGGAAATCCTGGCGCCGAAGGGCGAGGCCATGGTGATCAATGCGCCCCACACGCCGCTGCGCCAGGGCGGTGTCTTCACCTGGCAGCCCTGGGAGCAGATCGACCTGCCGCGCATGGCGGACGGTGCGGTCATCGTCAGCCTTTGCAATCTCGGTCCGCTGGCGGCGCGCCGGGCGCTGACCATGGTGCATGACGCCCAGACCTTTTCCACGCCGGACAGTTATCCGAAGAATTTTGTGCGCCTGCACCGTTTCATCCTGCCACGCAACGGCAAGCGACACACCGGCACGCTGACGGTGTCGCATTTCTCCGCCGGGGAACTGGCGAAATGGGGCGTGGCGCCGCGCGACAGGATCAAGGTCGTCTACAATGGTGTGGACCATATCCTGCGCCATCCTCCCGGATCGACCATACTCGAGCACCTGGGAATAACGCCCGGCAGCTACAGTCTCGCCCTCGCCAATACAGAGGTTCACAAGAATATCGGCGTCCTGCTGGAGGCCTTCGCCAGCGAAGAACTGAAGGATCACAAGCTCGTCCTGTTCGGCTCCCACGGTCGTGACCGGTTCGAGGCCGCCGGGTGTGAGGTGCCGCCGAATGTCATCTTTTCGGGCCGCGTCGAGAACGGTGCAGTGCGCGCGCTCATGGAACACGCCAATGCCATGCTGACGCCCTCGCGCACGGAGGGTTTCGGCCTGCCCCCGCTGGAGGCTATGCTGCTCGGGACGCCGGCAATTGTGGCGCCGTGCGGCGCGCTGCCCGAAGTCTGCGGCAATGCCGCGCTCTATGCGGGTCCCGACGATCCCCAGGCCTGGGTGCGGGCCATCGGGCAGTTGCGGCGCGAGGGCGAGATTGAGCGCGGCCACCGCGCCGCCCATGCCCGCGAGCAGGCCGGTCAGTTCACCTGGGACGCCGCCGGCGCCAGGCTGGCAGAGCTCGTGATGGAACAGCTTGCCACGCAGGACGCCGGGGCTGAATGAGTTGCACGCTCGCTCTGGCAGACGGCTTGCAGATACCGCCTGCGCAGCGGTGCCCCCGGGACGGACGGTAGACACGATGGACGACAAGCGACCCAGACTGGCGGTGGTGATAGCTTCGCTCAACCGGCCGCGGGAACTGGCCCACATCATGGCGGCCCTGGCGCGCCAGACCGTGAGACCCGATCGCATCGTGCTGTCGGTGACGAAAGAAGAAGACCTGCCACCGGAGACCGAACGCGAGGGCGCGGAGGTGATCATCGGGCCGAAGGGGTCATGTCACCAGCGCAATAGCGGCATCAATGCCGTGATCGATGACGTGGACTACATCGCCTTCTTCGACGATGACTATCTGCCCTCGAAATTCGCCTGCGAGCGCATGGTGGCCTTCCTCGAGACCCACGCCGACCTTGCCGGCATCAATGGCCACCTGATCGCCGATGGCATCAACGGGCCGGGCATTTCCCGCGAGGCGGCCGAGGCGCTGATTGCCGAGCATGATGCCAAACCGGCGCCGGAGCCGAAAATCGGACAGGCCGTCGACGGCCTGTATGGTTGCAACATGGCCTACCGGGCGAGCATGATCGGCGATGCGCGCTTCGACGAGAAGCTGCCGCTTTATGCCTGGCAGGAAGATATCGATTTCGCCGCCCAGCTCCTGCCGCGGGGCCGGCTGGTGCAGTCCAATGCCTTTGCCGGGGTGCATCGCGGAGTGAAGGGCGGACGCACCTCCGGCGTCCGGCTGGGTTATTCCCAGGTTGCCAACCCGCTTTACCTCATGCGCAAGGGCACCATGCGCAAAGGCTTCGGCTGGAAACTGATGCTGCGCAACATCGCCTCCAACCATCTGAAAACGCTGAAGCCTGAGCCCTGGGTGGACCGGTGGGGCCGGGTGAGGGGCAACTGGCTGGCGCTACGCCATGCCGCAACGGGCAGGATCAGGCCCGATCACATCCTGAAAATCGGCTGACTCAGGCTTCGCTGTAGTGGCCGCTGCTGCGGGCGCCGCCTGTGCCGTTCAGAACCGTTTCATGGCTTTCTGACAAACGTGTCTCGATTTCGGACTCGATGCCGGCATAATCGACATCGAAGGTGACACGCCGCTCCGGCGGGCGCTTCAGGTCGGCCAGGGAGATCGCGAAACGTTCTTCCATCGCCTGCCGGTATGACGGCTGCCGCGCCAGGCCCGCAAGGCTCACCTGATCATCACATCCCATCCGCCCGGCTTCGTTGCAGACCAGCCAGCTTGTGTAGAACAGGCGATAGAGGTCATCGCCGGACAGGCGCGCGATGTTCGGGCGGGCAAGCTTCAGGGCCAGTCGCGGTGACAGGCCGCGGCGCGACATCTTCCGGATGAGTGTGGTCCCGGTCATCTTCGACACGACCGGAGCAATGATCGGGTGCAGCCTTTCCGCAGCGAGCAGCTGCACGAGTGTCATGGGCATGAAATAATCATTTTCGCCAGGTTTGTAGGAGGCAAACTGGCTGCGCGGATCGCGGTAGAGGTAGATGTGCTCGCCATCGAGGGCGCGTGCCATGCCGGCCAGCTGCAGGCCCGACCGGCAAAACCCGAAAACCGCGCGGCGGTCCTTAAGCCTTGCCAGGCGCGAGGCGGCGGCAAGATACTGGCGGGCGTCCTCACTCAGGCCGCGATAGACATCGCCCATGCCAAAGCGGTTCCGATAGAGGGCGTACAGGGGCTTGTCGCTGCCGGCGACCGGCAGCGCATAGTTCACGAAATAGCCCTCGCGCATGTCGGGATGGTTGAGGGCGGCCTGGCGCGCGACATGCTGGCGACGGCGCCGGCGTGCCGCCAGCCGGCCGATATTCTGGCGCCCGACCTCCTCGTGGAAGGGTTCATAGAAATCGAGATAGGCGTTGGTCTCGCGGAAACGCGAGATCAGGAAGGTGCTCCCGGTCCGCCACATGGCATGGATGTAGACATCATCTGGCTCGCCCATGGCCTATTAACGCAACTGTCGTGCCAGCGATCAACCCGCGGCTGCAATTTCATTCCTGCCGGCGACGAAGGCGTCCCATTCCGGCGTGGTCTGGAAATACTGGCGCAGGTGTTCAGGGTCGGAATTCTCGATCCAAGTGTCCCAGGCCTGGATGATCATTTCCTCGTCGGAGCCCTCGGGGATGCGCCCGAAGGCCTCGCGCAGGTCCTCCACGTCGACCACATAATCCTCATCCGCGATGGCATACTGTTCCCGCGTGAGCAGCGTGCGATCCATCTTGTCGAGGGCGCCGAGCACGCCCTTTACGGCGAAGGCCGGGGTCGGGATGACCACCGATTTCGAGCCGGCATGCCTGATCAGAGTCTTGAGCACGTTGCGCGTGGAGGGATTGTTGGTGGAGCCAAGGTTCCACGCGCCATTGGGGCAGCCCATGTCGCCGGCCTGGATGGCGAAGCTTGCGCAGTCGAAGACCGAGACAAACTGGTAGCGGTTCTTGCCCGAACCGATGGTCGGCACCGGCAGGTTTGCCTTCACCAGCTTGAACAGATTGGCGAGCAGGCCGAGGCGGCCGGGACCCATCACCATGCGCGGCCGGAAGATCGAGATGTTGATCCCCTTCTCCCGCCATTCCAGGCAGAGGTCCTCGCAGGCCTTCTTGGACTGGCCATAGGCGTCAATGGGATGCTGGGGATGGTCGGTCGGAATGGGGGGCGGCACCATGGAGCGGCCATAGACCATGTCGGTGGAGAACTGCACCAGCCGGTCGTTTCCGCTCTCCTGGATGTGGGTCAGGATATTCCGTGTGCCGTCGACATGGACCGGGAAGAAGGCGTCATGGCGCTGTTTCTTCCTGACCGGCGGCATTAGCAGGCGCGCGGCCATGTTGTAGACCATGTCGCCCTTGCGCAGGCCGACCTTCCGGACATCCTCCAGATTGCGCACGTCGCATTCGACGAATTCGGCAAATTCGTAGATCGGCATGTCGGATTGCTGCCGGTCGGCGATGATGACCTCTTCGCCGCGGGCCAGCAGGTCGCGGGCAATGTAGCGTCCGACAAAGCCGTCACCGCCATAGATCACATGCCGGGCCTTCGCCTGCAGGGCGGGATCGGGACTGGCGGGCGAGGTCTCAGGCGTCATGGGAGTGGTCCTCCTGGAGGAATGCATTGGGTTCGGCGGCGTCATCGACCTTGTCACCGGCCATGCCGATGAAGACGATCCCGCCGATGATCAGGGCCGTGCCGATGAAGTGGTACTGGTTCAGGCTTTCCTTGAAAACGAAGTGACCGATGCCGAGGACGATGATGTAGCTGAGCGCAATGAAGGGAAAGGCGAAGGTCAGCGGCACGCGCGACAGCACGTAAAGGTGCGCGGCCATGGAAATCGCCATGACCAGCAGCCCACCGATGACCCAGGGATCGAAGGCGATCTTCAGCCCCATGGACAGGGCATTGGAGCCGTCAATGTCGAACTCGCCGATGCGCACCATGCCGTGCTTCAGTATGGTCTGCGACAGGGCATTCGTGGTGACCACGAAAATGATCAGCGGAATGTATTTCAGCATGGGCGTCCCACCTGCCTTTAGCCTCGGTCCTGTTGAACCAGCCTGTAGCCCCGCCACCCCTTGCGGGCAAGCTGGACCCTTGCGGTGCCGGCACGGCACACCCGCCCCGGTCGTCGGCTGCATGACTGCAACGCCGGTGCCACCACAAGTGCGCCACGATTCCCCCAACGGCATGTATTTTGCGATGCGGCAAGCGAACTCAATTCCAAATTGCGGCCCGAGGGTTTAAGACCGATGGGCAAGGGTGGGGACACGTAGGGTCATGAGTGTAGTCGCGACAAATCCGGACACCAGCAACCGCGCCGACACAGCGGCAGCGCGCGAGACCATCGTGGTGGATATGGACCGCACGCTGCTGGCCGTCGACATGACGCTGGAAAGCGTGCTGGGCCTTGCCGGCCGCAAGCCATGGAAGATCCCGGCCATGATTGGCTGGGCGCTGGCGGGCCGAGCGGTTCTGAAGGCAAGGCTCGCCCGGGAGGCGATCCCGGATGTGGACCTGGCCCCGGCCAATCCGGAAGTCATCGACTTTCTCCGCCAGAAGAAGGCCGAGGGGGCCTTTATCGTTCTCGCCTCGGCCTCGAACGAAGATGTCGTAAAGGCCGTTGCCGCGAATTTCAGCTTCTTCGATGCCACCCACGGATCGAATAGCGAGAACAATTTCAAGGGCGCCGACAAGGCCGATTTCCTCGATTCCACCTATGGCCAGGGCGCCTATACCTATCTCGGCGACAGCCCTTCGGACCTGAAGGTCTGGGAACGGGGCGGAAAGGCCGTCACCGTTGGCGCACCGAAAGCCGTGCAGGAGGAGGCGGCGAAACGCGCCTCCGCGCACGAGCACATCAATGTCGCCTCGCGCGACCGCAAGGCCTATATCCGACAATTGGTCAAGACGCTGCGCCCGCACCAGTGGTCGAAGAATGTGCTGATCTTTGTGCCGCTCCTGGCGGCGCAGGAGATCAATGCCGGCACGATCACCGCGGCGCTGCTCGCCTTCGTGGCGTTTTCGCTTACCGCGTCGAGTGTCTACGTGCTGAACGACATGGTCGACCTCGATGCCGACCGGGCCCATCCGCGCAAGAAGAAACGGCCCTTTGCCTCGGGTATCGTGCCGGTCAAGGACGGTTTCGTGCTCGGACCCCTCCTGCTCCTGGCGGCCTTTGCCATTGCGGTTTTCCTGCTGCCGCCGCTCTTCGTGCTGGTCCTGGCCGGATACTATGCGCTGACCACGAGCTATTCCTTCTTCCTGAAGAAGAAGATCATGGTCGACACCTTCACCCTGGCAGGCCTCTACACCATCCGCATCATCGCCGGCGGCGCGGCCACCGCGATCCCCATGTCGCCCTGGCTCATCGGGTTTTCCATCTTCTTCTTCCTGGCGCTCGCCATCGCCAAGCGGCTCGGTGAGCTTGTCGCGGTGATCCAGAAGGATACAGGCCGCGCTTCGAAACGGGACTATTCCGCCGTCGATCTCGGCATGGTGCAGTCGCTGGGCGCCGCCGCGGGCTATGCCTCGGTCCTGGTGCTGATCTTCTATTTCAACAGCCCCGAGGCCTCCTCGCTCTATGAACGCCCCGAAGTGCTCTGGGGTGTGAGCCCGCTCATCCTGTTCTGGATCTCGCGCCTTCTTGTGATCGCCAATCGCGGCCACATGGACGATGATCCCATCGTCTTTGCCGCAAAGGACAGGACAAGCATGGCCGTCGGCGCGCTTTGCCTGGCCATCGTTCTGGTGGCGGAATTCCTGTGAGGCGGTGATGGCTGGAAAACCGGAGACAATCGCAGGCTGGGGACTGCATCCGGTGGTGCGGGGCGAACTGGCGCGTCCGCGTTCAGAGGATGACCTGCGCGCGGAACTCGCGCGCAACGGCGCCGTGATCGCCCGCGGCAATGGGCGCTCATACGGCGATTCCAGCTTCAATGCCCGCGGCGCGACCAGCCTGCTACGCTTCAACCGCCTGATCGAGCTCGATCGCGAGACGGGGCTGCTCACCTGCGAGGCGGGCACCCTGCTCGGCGATGTGATCGATGCGGTGCTGCCCGCCGGCTTCTTCCCGCCGGTCACGCCGGGCACGAAATACGTCACCATTGGCGGCATGATCGCGTCCAATGTCCATGGCAAGAACGCCGTGCGCGACGGCGCCTTCGGCGACCATGTGGCCTGGTTCGACCTGATGCGCGCGAATGGCGAGGTTCTGCGCTGCTCGGCGCAGGAGAACGAGGTCCTTTTCCGCGACACGATCGGTGGCATGGGCCTCACGGGCATCATCCTGCGGACGGCATTTACGCTGAAGCGCGTCGAGAGCGGCTGGGTGAAACAGACCCGCACCGCCCATGCCAATCTCTACAGCGTCATGGACGCCTTCGAGGCGAGCGAAGACGCCACCTACCGTGTCGCCTGGATCGATGTGCTCGCCACGGGCAAGTCGCTTGGGCGCTCCATCCTCGATATCGGTGAGCATGCGAGGCTCGACGATCTCGATGCCCGGCAGCGCGCCACGCCATATGACATCAGGATCCGCGGCAAGAAAACAGTGCCCTTCGCTCCGCCGGTCTCGCCGCTGAACGGCCTCACCGTTCGCGCCTTCAATGCGTATCACTACCGCGCGGGCAAGGGCTCGGTGGGCGAAAGCGTCATCGACTGGGACAGCTATTTCTACCCCCTCGATGCGCTGCTGCACTGGAACCGGATCTATGGCAGGGCGGGCTTTGCGCAGTACCAGTGCGTGCTGCCGCGTGCGGAATCCGAAGCCGGGCTGACCGCCCTCCTCGAAACGATCTCCGGATCGGGCCGGGGCTCCTTCCTGGCGGTGCTGAAGCGGCTCGGGCCGACCTGCGGGACGCTGTCGTTTCCCATGGACGGCTACACGCTCGCCCTCGACTTTCCCTGGTCGAAGCCGACGGCGAAACTGCTCGACCGCCTCGACGAGATCACGCTCGCCCACAAGGGCCGGGTCTATCTCACCAAGGATTCCCGGCTCAGGGCGCCGATCCTGCGCGAGATGCAGGCCGCAGCGGAAGACTTCCGCGCCATGCGCGAGCTCGACGGCTCCGCAGCGCGCTTTTCATCACTCCAGTCCGAAAGGCTCGGCCTATGACCGCCGACGCAAAAGCCACCAAGCCGCATGTCCTCATCGCCGGGGCCACGAGCGATATTGCCCTGGCCCTGGCGCACCAGATGGCGGCCGATGGCCATGGCATCTACCTCGCCGCCCGGGATGCCGACCGCCTGTCCGCCGACCGCGGCGATATCGCCCTGCGCCACCATGTGCCCGTGGACCTTGTCGAGATGGACGTGACCCAGACCGGCACACTGAAAGCCAAGCTCTACGCCCTCGACCCGAAACCGCACATCATCGTTTCCATGGTGGGCTGGATGGGCGAACAGGCCGGGCAGGAAAAGGATGTCGACGAGGCCGCAAGGGTCATCGCGGCAAACTTCACGGGCCCGGCCGCGCTCATGGAGGCGGGCGCCAGCCTGTTCGAGGGCATGACCGAGCCAACGGCGCTCGTGGGGGTCTCATCGGTCGCCGGTGACCGCGGACGGGCGCGCAACTATTATTACGGCGCGGCCAAGGCGGGCTTCACCGCCATGCTGTCGGGCCTTCGCCAGCGCCTGTCGCGCTCGAAGACGCGGGTCATAACCGTCAAGCCTGGCTTTGTCGCCACCCGCATGACCGAGGGTATGGACCTGCCGGGGCCGCTGGTGGACAGTGCCGAGACCAGTGCGAAGATGATCCATCGCGCCATCCGGAAGGGACGTGACATTGTCTATCCCTGGAAGTGGCGGCTCGTGATGACGGCGATCCGGGGGGTGCCGGAGCCCATCTTCAAGAAAATGAAGTTCTAGGCCATGCGAGGGGACGCGCGCCATGACAAGCCAGACCGGGTCGACAGGAAGGCGCTTTCAGCTCTCGCGCGAGCTTCCCGCCTTCTTCACCGGCGCCTACGGGCTAGGCCTTATCCTGGCCTGCGCGCTCATTCTTCTGCCGACATTTCCGCCGCTGCAGGATTACTGGGAATGGATGTACCAGGCCGTCCTGATTGAAGAGATGCTGTTCAATCCCGGCGGCGAGGCCCCCTTTGCCTTCCGCGACTATCCGGTGCCGAATGCCCTCGTACAGGCCGTCGGGGCGGCGCTGAACCGGGTCATGCCCGCGACCTGGACGGCGAAAATCATCATGCTCGCCTATCTGGCGCTGACCCTGCTGGTCTACCGGTCGCTGCGCAAGCTCGCCCCGCGCGAGACCGCTGCGCCGGCGATGATGATCCTGCTCTGCGTGATGCTGGGCAGCCAGTTCTTCAACGGTTACGCCAACAACATCTTCGGCAATCTCGTCCTGACGCTCTGGTTCATCACCATCCTGCGGCGAAAGCCCCTGATCCTCGAGACGCTGGCCTTCTCCTTCCTGCTGTTCTTCTGCCATGCCACATCCTACGCGGTGTTCGGCATGATTGTGGTGATCCATGTCTTCTGGGGCGCGTTTCGGTGGCAGCACCTGATCGCGCTCGTGCCCACCGGAATAATGTTCCTGTGGTACACCGCGCTGAAGGAGAACTACCAGGAAGACGGTCTCGTCCTGTCGGGACTGTCGGACTGGTTCCAGTACAAGGTCTACACCGTCGCCAAGCTCGGCCCCTACCACAATGTCTTCCTCGGCGCCGAGGGCGACCTCTCCCGCGCCCCGCTGCTCTTTCATGCCGGTGTCGCCATCAACCTCCTGTTTGCGCTGTTCATCCTCGCGCTCACGCTGCAGGTCTTCGTGCGCAACCGGCTGGGCTGGCTGTCGGACCCGGCCTTTGTCAGCGTGGCGATACTGCTCGTGGCCTATCCGCTGATGCCGGTCACGGTGTCCGGGGTCGTCAATATTGGCGAGCGGTTCCTGACCATTGCCGTGCTCCTCATGGTGCCGCTGGCCGCGGTTGGGCCCCTGCGCTGGACCCTGTCCCAGGGCGCCGCCCTCAGCGTGTTTCTCCTGCCCATGCTCGCCATCACGACGGTGAACGCGCTGCGTTTCGAAGCCGGTGGTGTCAGCGTGCCGCCCTTCGAAGTGGTGAATGCCAAACCCCGCGACGAGAAACTTTTCTGGCATCGCTCGTATCAGGGCTGGCGGCGACTGGCCGACATACAGCATGTCCGTTCCGATGGCCTTTCCGGCGCTGCCCCGCTTGAATTCACCACCAGCCTGATCACCAATGCCCGTCGCGACACTGGCACACAGCGTGCACCGCGTCGCGGTGAACAACTGGCGCGTTGACCCCATCCGGCGCGCCGGCAAGACAAGAGGGCCTTTCCATGCGCTATGACGCACTCGACAGCTGGCGCGGCATCTGTGCCACCATGGTGATGGTGTACCATTTTGCCTTCGCCTCACACTTCTACACCGTCGACATCATCCGGAACGCCTTCCTGTTCGTGGACTTCTTCTTCGTCCTGTCGGGCTTCGTGATTGCCATCAATTACCAGGAACGGCTGATGTCGGGCTTCGGCATCGGCCGGTTCATGATGCTGCGCCTCGGTCGTGTCTGGCCGCTGCATGTGGCCATCCTTGCGCTCTACATCATCATCGAGCTGTTCCTCATTGCCAGCCCGATGATGGCCGATGTCGTCGGGCGCGAGCCCTTTGGCGAGGAGCGTTTCAGCGTGGAAGCGATCTTCACCAACCTCCTGCTCATCCACTCCCTGCCCGGCGTGCACGAGAACGTCACCTGGAACGGGCCCAGCTGGTCTATCAGCGTGGAATTCTACACCTATCTCATCTTCGCCGCCGGGCTCTGGATCGTGTCGAAACTGCCGCGTCCGAATGTTTGGCTCATCCTCGGCCTCATCGGCATCCTCGTGTGCGCACCGGTCATCATCTACA
>CAZXWB010000023.1:0-18190 GCA_964644395.1 uncultured Hyphomonadaceae bacterium
CGTGGTGATCAAAATGCACCGCGACAATTACGGCGTCATCGACAGCGAGGTGGGCCCTGAGGCCAAGCCTGCAGAGTAGGGCGGTTCTCCCTTCGACCCGGCGCACAGGCTCGCCGGGTCGAAGCGTGGGGCACGCAGCCCTGAGCCCGTTCCATGTGAGCGAAGCGATACGGGAACAGAAACAAAAAGGGCGACCCAAGCGGGCCGCCCTTTCAGACTCTACACTTACTCTAAGCGCCAGGAAGGTGGCTCAAAAATCCTCCCTGCGATTCGCATCCTCGCCGAAATCGGTTAATGAAAGCAGTCCCGAATGGCAGTGCGCCCTGCTTTTTCAGCGGCTCTCCGGATCGACGCCGCCATTCACGCGGGCGCGCAGCTCCTTGCCGGCCTTGAAGAAGGGCACGGCCTTGGCAGGCACCTGCACGGTCTCGCCCGTGCGCGGATTGCGTCCCTTCCGGGCTTCGCGCACGCGCACGGAAAAGGCGCCGAAGCCGCGCAACTCCACCCGGTCGCCGGTTCGCAGCGCCTCCTCGATTGTCTCGAAGATGGTGTTCACGATCAGCTCGACATCGGAGGTCCGCAGGTGGGGGTTCTCCGACGCAAGGATTTCGATGAGTTCCGACCTCAGCATGTGTTTGATATTAAACGGAAATGCGGCGAAAGCTAGAACTTCCGCCGCATTCCGTGGGTCGATTGATCATTCCGGCGGAAAAAACCGCCCGCCAAGGCTTATTCCTTGTCGTCCTCGTCGTCCTCGTCGGTCTTGGCCAGTGCGGCGCCGAGGATGTCACCGAGCGTGGCACCGGAATCAGCGGAGCCATACTGGGCCACGGCTTCCTTCTCTTCCTCGATCTCGAGCGCCTTGATGGAAAGCGTGATCCGACGGGTCTGCTTGTCCATGTTGACGACGCGGGCATCGACCTTGTCGCCCACGGCGAAACGCTCCGGGCGTTGCTCGGCACGGTCGCGCGAGAGGTCCGAGCGGCGGATGAAGGTCTTCATGCCCTGGTCGCCGAACTCCACCTCGATGCCGCCGGACGCAACCTCGGTCACGGTGCAGGTGACCACCGCGCCGCGGCGCAGGCCGCTGTCTTCGCCCATGGGATCGCCATCGAGCTGCTTGATGCCGAGCGAGATGCGCTCCTTGTCGACATCCACGTCGAGCACCTTGGCGCGCACCACATCACCCTTGTTGAAGGTGGCGATGGCCTCCTCTCCGGAGCCCTGCCAGGTAATGTCGTTGATGTGCACCATCCCGTCGAGTTCCGGGCCGAGGCCCACGAACAGGCCGAACTCGGTGATGCCACGGACCTCGCCTTCGATCTCCGATCCGATCGGATGGTCGCGCACGAAGGCGTCCCAGGGATTGTCCTGGGTCTGCTTCAGGCCAAGCGAGATGCGGCGCTTTTCCTCGTCCACGTCGAGCACTTCGACTTCCACCTCCTGGGAGGAAGAGACGATCTTGCCGGGATGGACGTTCTTCTTGGTCCAGCTCATTTCGGAGACGTGGATCAGGCCCTCGACACCGTCTTCGAGCTCCACGAAGGCGCCGTAATCGGTGATGTTCGTGACCCGACCCATATAACGAGCGCCTACCGGATACTTCGCGGCCACGCCTTCCCACGGATCGGCCATGAGCTGTTTCATGCCGAGGGAAATGCGCTGAGTCTCCTGGTTGATCTTGATGATCTTGACTTTCACCGTCTCGCCCACCGTGACGACCTGGCTCGGATGGTTGATCCGCTTCCAGCTCATGTCGGTGACGTGGAGCAGGCCGTCGATGCCGCCGAGATCGACGAAGGCACCATAATCGGTGATGTTCTTCACCACGCCCTCGCGGGTATCGCCCTCATTCATGTCGCCGACAATCTCGGCGCGCTGCTCGGCGCGGCTCTCCTCGAGGATGGCGCGGCGCGAGACCACGATGTTGCCGCGCGGGCGGTCCATCTTCAGGATCTGGAAGGGCTGGGGCTGACCCATCAGCGGGGTGACGTCGCGCACCGGGCGGATATCGACCTGCGAGCCCGGCAGGAAGGCATTGACGCCGCCGAGGTCCACGGTGAAACCGCCCTTCACCTTGCCGACGATCTGGCCTTCCACGGCCTCCTCGGCATTGTGGGAATTCTCCAGCCGCTGCCAGGCTTCCTCGCGGCGGGCCTTGTCGCGCGAGAGCACCGCGTCGCCGAGGGCGTTCTCGATGCGGTCGAGGAAGACATCGACGAGTTCGCCCGGTTCGGGGATCTTCTTGTCATTGCCGAATTCCTTGAGCGGAATGCGGCCTTCGGTCTTGAGGCCGACATCGACGACGACGACGTCGTTCTCGACGGAGATCACGGTGGCGGGAATGACCCGCCCCTCGTTCATCTGGGAAGCGGAGAAGCTGTCCTCGAACAGGGCAGCAAAATCATCGGTGGACGGGTTGAAGGTTTCGGTTTCAGACATGGGGTTCCAGTGTGGGTGGGAGATATTCGAGTGTTGATGGGGCACGGGCGCGCCAGCGTGGCAGCCCGGGTGACAAACGCAATGGCCGGACACCGCCGGGTCAGGCGCCGTCCGCTCATTCGCGATGATTTCAGCGTGGTCAGCCGATCTTGGATTTGGGCCCCGAAGGATCCCAGAACCGGCGCTTCTTTTCGCGGCGAACACCGTCAATGATGGTGCAGGCCTTATCCACAGCCGCGTCTATACCGAGATGAGTGGTGTCGAGCAAGTGGGCGTCTTCGGCGGCCAACATCGGGGCGGTCTCGCGCCCGGCATCGCGCGCGTCGCGGGCCCTCAAATCATCGACCATTTCCTGGAGGCTCAGTGTCGCGCCGCGCGCGGTCAGTTCCTTCCAGCGGCGTTCGGCGCGCACCTCGAGTTTCGCATCGACCCAGAATTTCACGTCCGCGTCCGGGCAGACCACGGTTCCGATGTCGCGTCCGTCGAGGATGGCCCCGGCGGGCTGGGTGGCGAAGTCGCGCTGGAACTGCAGCAGCGCCTCGCGCACCGCCGGCACCACGGCCACTTTCGACGCCGCCTGTCCGGCTTCCGCGCTGCGCAGCTCATCCTCGGCAAAGGCGGAGAGGTCCAGCGCGCGGGCATGGGCAGTGAGGGCGTCGGCATCGCCGAGATCGGTGCCCGCCCGTAGTGCTGCGAGGCCCGTGGCCCGGTAGAGCGCCCCCGTGTCGAGATGGTGCAGCCCGTAGATCGCAGCAATCCGCCGGGCGAGCGTCCCTTTTCCCGACGCGACGGTTCCGTCCATGGCGATGATCATGGCTCAGCCCTCTCTTATGTCGGCGCCGATCGCTGCCATATGCTCCACAAATTCCGGGTAGCTTGTCGCGATCATGGAAATGTCATCGACGCTGACCGGGGCGCGGGCGGCGGTGCCCATGACAAGAGCGGCCATGGCGATGCGGTGGTCATGATGGGTGTTCACCAGGCCACCGCCCGGCACGTCGCGGCCCATGCCCTCCACGGTGAAGCCCTCGGGCGTTTCCTCCGCACTCACGCCATTGGCGCGCAGAAGCGCCACAGTGGCCGCGATGCGATCGCTTTCCTTCACGCGAAGCTCCTTGGCGCCGGACACGACCGTGCGGCCCTCGGCAAAGGCGGCGGCCACGCCGAAAATGGGAAACTCGTCAATCATCGCCGCGACGAGGCGCTCCGGCACGGACCGGCCCTTCAGAGTGCTGGCTGCAGCGGTCAGGTCAATGACGCGTTCGCCGGCGGCGTCGCCGCGTTCCTCCGCGCCGAGCTCCGCGCCCATGGCCGAGAGCTGGACATAGAGGCCGTCGCGGGTCTCGTTCGACAGGAGCCCTTCGACCAGCACCTCGGCGTCACGGCTGATCAGGGCGGCCACGGTGGCAAAGGCCGCCGAGGACGGATCGCCCGGCACGCTCAGGTCACAGGCCTTCAGCACCTGCCCGCCCTTGATCGAAATTGCGGTGGCGCCGTCCTCGCTGGCCTGGCCGAGCTCGGCGCCGAAACCGCGCAGCATGCGCTCGGTATGGTCGCGTGTTGGCCGTGGCTCGATGACGGTGGTGGTGCCCTCGGCGTTCAGGCCGGCCAGCAGCACCGCCGATTTCACCTGGGCAGAGGCGTGGGGCGGCTTGTAGCGGATGCCCTTCAGTTTCGCCGCTTCCAGGCACACCGGCAGGCGGCCCTCGGTCGAATGGCTGACCGCGCCCATTTCAGTGAGCGGATCGAGCACCCGTCCCATGGGCCGGCGCGAGAGGCTTTCATCGCCGACGAATTCCGCCGTCAGGCCAAGGCCCGCCACGACGCCCATCATGAGGCGCACACCGGTGCCGGAATTGCCGAAGTCGAGGGGCTTGAGCGGGGCAGTGGCTTCGCGTCTTCCGATGCCGGTGACGCGCCAGTGACCCGGCCCCAGCCTGTCGCACTGCGCCCCGATCGCTTCCACCGCGTCGCGCGTGCGCAGCACATCGTCGGATTCCAGCAGGCCGGTGATCTCGCTTGTGCCCTCGGCGAGGCCCGCAAACAGGATCGCCCTGTGCGAGCAGGACTTGTCACCCGGCGCCGGAATGCAGCCATGCAGCTTCGCAACGGGATGGGATGTCCATCGCAAGGGCAGTCTCCAGATTTCGCGGGCTGCCCCCGCGCCTCAAAAGCGCTTTGACAGAGCCAGGCGTTCATGGCAAGCGCGCGCGAAACCTGCCCGAACACATTGAAAGATGTCCGACCAAGGAGAACGTCCATTGGACAAGGCGAAGCTCGGCACCAAACGAACCTGTCCGGAAACCGGCAAGAATTTCTATGACCTGAACAAGGACCCCATCGTCTCGCCCTATACCGGGGAAGAGTACCCGCTGTCCTTCTTCCAGACAGCACCCGTCAAGCCCAAGAAGGCTGCGCGCAAGACCGGGGAGGAGGACAAGGAAGAGGTCGAGGACGAGGCGCTGGAGGACGAGAAGAAAACCTCCAGCGAGGATGACGACGACCTCGAGGAGGATGATCCCGACGCCAAGGAACTGGGTACCGATGACGATGCGGTCGTGATCGAGACCACCGACGAGGACGAGGATGACAGCACCACAGCAGCCAAGGTGCCCGCCGGCTTCTCCGAGGACGGTGTCGAAGATGATGATGTCGACCTCGACGAGGATGAGAAGGATTTCGATATCGGCGGTGATGACATTGACATTGACGACGAGCTTCCCGCCGACAGCGATGCAGACGATTCCGCTGATGCGGATAACAAATAGGTCTTGATCTCGGGAGCGGGGGGCCTTATTCCCCACGTCTCTCGGGATCGACGGGGCCATAGCTCAGTTGGGAGAGCGCTTGAATGGCATTCAAGAGGTCGGCGGTTCGATTCCGCCTGGCTCCACCAGTCCCGCACGAGACAGGATGACAAATCCGCCGGAACCCAGAGGTTCCGGCGGTTTTTGTTTGGGCACAGTCCCGGCCGGAGGTTAATACGCGGTGCGTGAACATTCCGGAAACGGTAAATGCCTGCGAACGATCTGTTTACCGGCTTTGCCGCCCGATTAACGCTGATTCGCGAATCATGAATGGGCGGCGTGAAATTGGTAAGAAGTGGGAAAGCATGGGCGTGCTTCTGTCTTTGTCATCGACAACAGAAAACAGGAGCCGCCCATGCTGAAGGATCTCGTCAAGGAAACCGCCGAGGAGATCGGTACCACCCAGAAACAGGCCCGTGCCGTTCTCGGCATTGTCCTGTCCACCGCCGAACGCCAGGGATCGGATTTCGCCGCCGCACTGTTCAAGAAACTGCCCGGCGCGCGCACGCTTTCGGCGCGCACGATTGACGATC
This sequence comes from uncultured Hyphomonadaceae bacterium, assembly GCA_964644395.1. Taxonomy (GTDB): domain Bacteria; phylum Pseudomonadota; class Alphaproteobacteria; order Caulobacterales; family Hyphomonadaceae; genus JBGSUF01. The sequence continues at coordinate 5,783 of CAZXWB010000023.1, forward strand.
TGGATGCGCCCTCCGACGCGATCTCGCGACTGATCGAACAAACGCCCGGCGGGCGACGACACGTGGCGCAGGAAATGATCCGGTCGCTCCAGCAAGAGGGCCTCGGCCACGCCGAAATCGGCGCGCTCCTGCCGACCATCTCCCGCTTCGCCCAGGAAAAGTACGGCCTTGAGGGCATGGGCCATCTCGGCGACATCATCGGCTCTCCAGCCACGATCGAGACCGACGACAAGGTGTCTGTCGCCGCCTGAGACGGCTGCAGGGCTTTCCTGATCTCGCCGCGTCTTCCCGTCGGAAGGCGCGGCTTTCTTTTGCCACGATCAAAGCGGCTTTTCGGGCACTGGCCTGAGGTCCGAGAATGCCGCGGGGCGTTTTTCTGCATTGGCGGCGAAGGCTTCCATCATGCGCCGGGGCGGGAGCATGGAGGCGTTCCAGAGCGCGACCTGCTGCAGCGTGTCGGCGGTGGAATGCTCGCGGCCATAGTTCAGGATGTGCTTGGTGCCGCGCACCGCCAGCGGGTCCTTGGCGGCGATCATGCGCGCGGTTTCCAGCACACCCTCCACACACGCCTCATGGGTCTCGAACAGCCCGTTGACGAGGCCGCGCTGCAACGCTTCCTCCGCACCCATGCGCCGGCCGGTGAAGGCCATTTCCCGCACCACGCCATCGGGCACCAGGCGCTGGATGCGCGGGAAGGTGCCCACATCGGCCACCATGGCGATGTTGATCTCCTGTATCTGGAAGAAGGCATCGCGCGTGGCCCAGCGGCAGTCGGCCGCTGTCACCATGTCCACGGCACCGCCGATAACTCCGCCCTGGATCGCGCAGAGCACCGGTATGCGGCAGCGCTCCAGGCTTGTGAAGCTGTCCTGCAGTGCCCCGACTTTCGCGAGGAAAGCCTCGGCAGCGATGTGCGGATCGCTCTCATCGGCCGACAGGCCGCCGCCGGAGAGAACCGACACATCCATGCCTGACGAGAAATGCTTCCCCGTCGACGAGATCACGATGACCCTCGCGGCTGCCTGGCGGTCGATGGCGTTGATGATGGCGGGCAGGTCAGACCAGAATTCCGCGATCATGGAATTCATTTTCTCCGGACGGGAGAGGCGTATATGGGCAATTTTCTCCTCGATGCTCACCTCGAAGCAGGGTGAGTGGGGGATCGCGCGCGCGGTGGATGCGCTGTCGGCCATGTCGGTTCCTCCAGGACAATATTGTCCGCATCCTAGCGCCGTGACGCAGGGGAGGGGCAAGCCATTATCCGGAGAGAGAAGACCGGCCCGAAGGTGCCGGCTCAGTGGCGCGACAGGGCCTGTTCGATTTCCGACACGGCGCGGTCGAACTGGTCGCCGGCATCGGCCTTTTCCGACAGGACCCGTCGGGCCGCCTCGGTGGCGGCATCGGCGGCGGCGCGGCGGACCTCGTCGGTGGCCTCGGCCTCCGCCCGGGCAATGCGCTCCTCGGCCAGCTGTTCACGGCGCTTCATGCGCGCTTCGAGATCGCGGGCCGACTGCTCTGCCAGTGCCTTGGCATCCTGCTTGGCGCGGGTAATGATTGCGTCCGCCTCAGCTTCGGCTTCCTTCTGGCGCTTTTCGGTGTCGGCCAGGATCTTCTTGGCCTCGTCGCGCAGCTTGCGGGCTTCCTCAAGCTCGTTCTTGATGCCCTCGGCCCGCTTGTCGAGGAAATTGCCGACAAATTTGAAACCGCCGACATACCAGACAATGCCGAGGAAAATGATCAGGGCGAGCAAGGCAAGATTCGTGGCCGGATCGGTGAGCCGGTATTCCCAGTAGCCCGTGTCGCTGTCCGCGGCATAGGCCGCTGGCACCAGCGCCAGCACGGGAAGCAGGGCAAGGACGGATCGTTTCATCAGGACGCCTCCTCCGGCAGGGCCGGGTCCAGCGCCTTGTCGAGTTCGCCCTTGCTAGCAGACCCGCCGAAGCGGCTCACCATCCGGTCGGCCGCCTCGCGCGCCACACTGCGAACCTCGGCCATGGCCCCGGCACGCATCTCGGCGATGCGGGTTTCAGCTTCGGCGAGCTTGAGGTTCATCTTCTCTTCCGTGGCCTCGGTGGCACGAGTGATTTCCGACTGCACCTTGGCGTGGGCCTCGGCGGCGGTTTCCCTCGCCTTCGCACGGGCTTCAGACAGGCGAAGCTCGAGCGCCTGGCGCGCCTCCTCAGCCTGCTCGTTCAGGCGATGAGCCTCATCGAGAGCGCCGACAATCGTGTCGGAGCGCCGTTCCAGCGAGGCCGAGAGCTTCTTCAGGACGAAACGGGAAAGCACCACGTAAAGCACGCCAAAGGTGACGAGCAGCCAGAAGATCTGCCCGCTCCAGTGCCAGAGTTCAAAGGCGGGGAAGGCCCCGCCTCCCTCGGCGTCGGCGGTGTTGCTTGCCAGCATTGCCAGGAGCATGTGGTGTCCTCTGCGTTCGTGACTCCGGTGTCCGCGCCGAAACCTTAGGCCACGAACAGGATGATGATGGCCACGACGAAGGCGAACAGGCCGAGGGCTTCGGCGAGCGCCATGCCGATGAAGAGGTTGCCGGTCTGCTGGGGAGCGGCGGAGGGGTTGCGCATCGCGGCTTCGAGGAAGCTCGCGAAGATATTACCCACACCGATGGCGGCACCGATCATGCCGAGGGTCGAGAGGCCGGCGCCGACATATTTGAGGCCGAGGGCGATATCACCTTCCATGGGGTGTCTCCTTTGGTGGAATTCTTGCGGTGAAGCCTGAGAAGTGTTTGCGAAAACGATGTCCGCCTAGCCCGTCACGTCGAAGGCATCAAGCCTTCCTTGGTCGGAACATGGTGCGGCTTAGTGGTGTCCCGGATGCAGCGCGTCGGAAAGATAGACGCAGGTGAGGATGGCGAAGACGTAGGCCTGCAGGAAGGCCACGAGGAATTCCAGCGCTGTGATGGCGATGGAAAGCAGGAAAGGCAGGGGCGCCAGGATGGCGACGCCGGCCCCGGCAGTGAGCATGGCAGCCGCGAAGGCCACGAGCAGCTTCAGCATGATGTGGCCGGCCAGCATGTTGGCGAACAAGCGCATGGACAGCGTCACGGGGCGCGCGAAGTAGGAGATTACCTCGATCGGGATCAGGATCGGATAGATCGGCAGCGGCACGCCGGAGGGCGCAAACAGCTTCAGGAAGCCGAACCCGTTCTTGAAGATGCCGAACAGCGTCACGAGCAGGAACACGCCGACAGCGAGCGTGGCGGTCACCACGAGATGGCTCGTCGTGGTGAAGAAATAGGGCACCATGCCGATGAGGTTGGCGAATAAGATGAAGAAGAACAGCGTGAAGACGAAGGGGAAGAATTTCAGCCCGTCTTCGCCGGCTGTCGAGCGTATCATGTTGGCCACGAATTCGTAGCTCATCTCGCCCATGGACTGTACGCGGCTTGGCACCAGCGCGGTCTTCTGGATGGTCATGAGGAAGAAGGCGATAATCAACGCGGCGCCGAACATCATGAACAGCGCGGCATTGGTCAATGAAATATCGATGCCGAACACGCTGATGTCCGCCACCCGCACGACTTCGAACTGTCCGATCGGATCGATCTTGCCTTCGGCCATCAGCTTCCGTCTCTTTTCTCGGCGCCACCGGTCGGCGGCTGTCCTGACCCCTCTGTTCCGGTGCCATCGCTCTGTCGCATCGCTTCCGCCGTCATGGCCTGGGCCGAGCGGATGATGGAGCGGAAGCCGGCAATCACGCCGAACACCAGAAAAATCAGCATGCCCCATGGCCCAGTGCCCGCGAACTTGTCAATGGCGTAGCCAATGCCGAGGCCGACAAGTACCGAGGCGACAAGCTGGAAGGCGTGGAACAGGGCGGCGCCCGCCGCGCCGTGCGTGGCGCTGCGGCCCTCGGGGCGGTGGCGGGTTTCATAGTCGCCACGCGCCTTGTCGATGCGTGCTTTCAGATCGTCTTCGCCCATGGGTGCGCTACTCTGCCGCAACAAGATCCTCGGCGGCCCGCAGGTCCACCGAGACCAGCCTCGATACACCCTTTTCACGCATGGTGACACCGAAGAGGCGGTCCATGCGGCTCATGGTGACAGCATTGTGCGTGATCACGACGAAACGCGTATCGGTACGCTGGCACATTTCCTCCAGCAATCGGCAATAGCGATCGACATTGGCGTCATCGAGGGGGGCGTCCACCTCATCCAGCACGCAGATCGGCGCCGGGTTTGACAGGAACACCGCAAAGATCAGCGCCGTTGCGGTCAGGGCCTGCTCGCCGCCCGACAACAGGGCGAGGTTGCCGAGTCGCTTGCCCGGCGGCTGGGCCATGATCTCAAGGCCTGCGGCCAGGGGGTCCTCGGCATCGACGAGGCGCAGCTCTGCCTGGCCGCCGCGAAACAGCGTGGTGAACAGGGTCTGGAAATGGGCGTTGACGGTCTCGAAGGCCGCCAGCAGCCGTTCCCTGCCCTCATCATTCAGCTCTGCGACACCTTCACGCAGCTTTGCGATGGCCTGTTCCAGGTCCTCGCGCTCGCTCTGCTGGCCGCCGAGGCGTTCCTCCATCTCGACGACTTCCGATTCGGCCTCGAGGTTGACCCCGCCAAGGCCGGACCGGTCATGCTTTATCAGGTCGGCGCGGCGCTCGGTCTCCTTCAGGTCGAGTTCCGCGATCTCTTCCTCGTCGAGCCCGGCAGCCGCCAGCGCCATGAGACCATCGGGCGCGCGGGAGAACTGGGCGCGGATCGTCTCGTCAAGCTCGGCAATGCGCGCGGTCGCACCGTCCAGCGCCACCTTGGCGCCAGCAAGGGTCTCGCGGGCCTTTGCGGCGTCCGATCCGGTGCTGCGCGACTTCGTCTCCGCCTCGCGCAGGGCAGTTTCGGCCTCGGCATAGGAGTCGGCGGCGGTCTGGCGAGCGGCGTCCAGCGTGGCAAGCTCCGCGGCCAGGCGTTCCACCTCCTCGACCAGCTTGTCCGGCGTGCCGGCGCGGTCCAGCGCGGCGGATGTCTCGGCCTGGCGCGATTTCAGCTCTGCCAGGCGCTTTTCGTGGCGCGCGGTACGGTTTTTCCAGTCTTCGACGTCGCGTGTGATCCCGCGACGGCGACCCTCGGCCTGCTGGCGCGACTGGATCAGCTCGTTCAGCGCCGTCCGGGCGTCGGCTTCCGATTGCCGGGCCTCGCCGAGCTTGCTGCGCGCGGTGTCGACGGCCTCAACCAGCTCGTGTCCGGGACCTTCGCCCGGCTGGGGCAGTTCGGCGATGGCGGCGGTGATTTCGGCCTGGCTGAGGATCGCCTTGTCGAGGTTTTCCTGCAGGGCCGCGCGCTTCATTCTTGCGGTCTCTACGGCCTGCTCCGCGCGCAGGACCGATTCTCTCAGATTGGCGGTTTCGCGTTCGACGGCCTGGAGCTGGCCCCGGGCGTCGGAGACCGTGTCGCGGGCCTCGTTCTGGTCGGTCTTGGCAGCTTCGAGCCTGGCGGCAGCGGCGTCACGCGCCTGCTTCAATCCCTCGATCTCGACCGCGATGGCTTCCAGCCGCGCCTTCTGCGCCAAGCGTTCGGCCTCCGACAGTGGCGCCTCGGGCGTGCGGGTGAACCCGTCCCAGCGCCAGAGATGTCCCTCTGCGCTGACCAGTCTCTGGCCGACCCTGAGCTCACGTGCCAGGCGCGGGCCGTCAGCGTGTTCCACGAGGCCACATTGGCTGAGGCGTGCATCGAGTGCATTCGGCGCCTCGGCGAGGTCCGACAGGGCGCGGGCCCCGGCGGGCAGGGCGGGGCGATCATGACTTGCATCACCGCCCCAGAAGGCGGGCGCGGAGCGGTCGCGCGGGGCGTTCAGGTCATCGCCGAGGGCGGCGGCCACCGCCTTCTCGTAACCGGCCGCAATGCGCATCTCGTCAATCACGGGTGTCGCAGCCGGCCCCTCGGCGCGGCGCAGCAGGCGTTCAAGCCCCTTGGCCTCGGCCTCCAGCTCACGCACCTGCCGGTCGGCATCGGCCAGTCCCGCGCGCGCCGCCTCCACCGCGGCCTGGGCCTCCGACAGGCGGGTCTCGGCCTTTTCCTGCGCCGCTTCGGCGGCCTCGCGCGCCTCGGCCTTGCGCTCGCGCTCCTCGACCAGCTTGGTGAGGTCGAATTCCAGCCCGGCCATTTCGGGCAGGGCGACGAGCTGGCCGCGCAGGCGTTCCACCTCGGCGTCAATGGCGGCCTTGCGACGGGTCTCGGCCTCGATGCGCGAGCGCGCCGCCTCGGCCTCGGCCTTCTTGGTCGCAAGCGCTGAATTGGCCGCATCGAGGGCTGCTTCGGCCTCCTGAACCGCCTGCGAGGCCATCTCGACGCGGGCCTTCGCCTCGGCCTCTTCACGGGCCTCGCGCTCGGGGTCCGGTGTTTCGAGGCGTTCAAGGCGCTCGGTCAGCTGTTCGACGCTCGCCTTCGCATCGGCGAGGCTTTCATCCTCGCTCTCGATATCAGCGTTGAGGCGCTCCAGCTCGGTCTTCAGCCGGGCCAGATTGTCCTCTGCGGACTTGCGTTCGGTCTCCACGCGGGCAAGCTGGACCCGGACCTGGCCGACCCTGGCGGAGGCTTCGGCTTCCTTTTCGCGCAGGGGCGCGATTCCCTCGCGGGCTTTCAGCGCCTCATTGTCCGCCAGCGCCGCCTCGCGGGTGAGGCGTTCGACATCGGCCTTCGCGGTCTCCAGCGCCTCGCGCGCCGCTGCCTCGTTCGCCTGGGCCGACTGCCAGCGAAGGTGGGCAGCGAGCGCCTCGAGCGCCTCGATCTGGCTTGAGAGTTCCTTGTATTTGCGGGCCTTTCGGGCCTGGCGTTTCAGGCTTTCGAGCTGGCGCTCCACCTCCGCGGAAACCTCGGTCAGCCGCTCCAGATTGGTTTCGGCGGCGCGCAGTTTCAACTCCGCCTCGTGGCGGCGCGTGTTGAGCCCGGCAATGCCGGCGGCTTCCTCGAGGATGCGGCGGCGGTTCTGCGGCTTGGACGCGATCAGCTCCGAAATCTGGCCCTGGCGCACCAGCGCCGGCGAGTTCGCGCCCGTGGAGGCGTCGGCGAAGATGAGCTGGATGTCCTTGCCGCGCACCGTGCGGCCATTGATCTTGTAGGTCGAACCGGCCTGGCGCTTCAGCCGGCGGGTCACCTCCAGAATGTCGGTGTCGTTGAAAGCCGGCGGTGCGGTGCGGGTCTGGTTGTCGAGGACGAGGGTGACTTCGGCCAGCTCCCTGGCGGGGCGGTGCTCGGAGCCCGAAAAGATCAGGTCGTCCATCTCCCCGCCGCGCATGGCGCGCGCGGAATTCGCGCCCATCGCCCAGCGCAGGGCCTCCAGAAGGTTCGACTTGCCACAGCCATTCGGACCGACAATGCCTGTCAGCCCGGGCTCGACATGGAAATCCGTCGGATCGACAAAGGACTTGAAGCCCGCAATGCGTATCTCTGTGATATGCATTCAGGCTCCTTCGTCTCTCACTGCCCGTCGCCTTCGGCGGTCACGGGCTCGCCGTCTGCCTCGGGCGCGTCCGCCGCGTCGCTGTCACCAACCTCCGGAGCGTCGGCCCCTTCGCCGCTCTCCGCCTTTACCTCCGATTCAGGCTCTGCAACGGTTTCTGTTTCGTTAATGCCCTCATTGGACTGGAGCGGCTCGAAGCCAAGATCGGTCAGGCGGGCATTCAGCATGTCGCGTGCGCCGGCAGGTGTCTGGAATCGACCCTCGGTGACGAGGTCGCCATTGATGAAGAAGGTCGGCGTGGAGCGCACGCCGCGGTTTTCGCCCTCGGCCACGATTTCGGTAATCTTGCGGAAGATGTCTTCATTGCTCAGGCACGCCTCATAGGCGTCCTGGTCGAGGCCGTGGCGTTCGGCAATGGCGCCGAGCGCCGGGCCCGGCTGGCCGGCCTGGTAGGCACGGATCAGGCCGCTGCGATTGGCAAAAAGGTCATCGAGCACATCGAAATACCTGCCATCGCCGGCACATCGCGCCACCGCAAAGCCGGCCACGGCGAGATCCGAAGGCGGGGTCGGGAAGTCATGGAAATCGAACCGCACAAGGCCCGCTTCGATGTATTCGTCGAGCACAGGCTTCACATTGTCATGGAAGGTCTGGCAGTGCACGCAGGTAACCGAGGCAAATTCCTCGATCACGATGGGCGCATCGGCCTCGCCGAGGAAATGAATTCCGGCTTCGGTGACATTCCCGCCGGCGCTGGCCTTTCCCGGGCCGGTATTGTCGCCATTGGCCGATCCGCAGGCGACAAGCGCGAACGCGGCGCAGGCCGCAGCAATGGTGCGGCGGGTGAAACTCAGCATCTGCATGACCTCGCTATTGGCAGGTTTGAGCGGCGCAACAAGGGGCGCGCCGCCGGTTTTCCTCAGGTCCTGTCGGTTAGCATGGCCTCGCCAAGCGCCACAATAGCCGCCCGCAGGCGGGGATTCTCAATTTCGCGTGCGCCTGCCTCGATCGCTTCGCGCGCTTCGGGGCTGAGCGGCACGCGGTGCTTCGGCGCGGGTTGCGGCTTCGGCTTAGCAGCGGGGCTCAGCGGGCCTTGTTTCAGGCGGATGCCGACAATGTCGCCCCCGGCAGCGACCGACACACGCTGGCGGATCATTTCCGACTGGTGCTCCACGATCACCGCGGCGGCCGGAAGCACATGCACGGTCAGTTCCCGCCCGCGCGGGCCCTTCACCACCTTGCCGGGACAGGTTACACGCGCCAGTTTCTCGCCGACGATAGACACCCATTGCGATTCCAGGCGCGTGGAAGACGGCCCGGCCTTTGCGATCGGGCCGCTAAGCGCCTTCAGGGCGATGTGACCGGCGCTGCGCGGGGCCGGGCGTGGCGGGCGACCGCGGCGCTCACGCAGGCGGGCGAGGTGACGGGCGGAAATCTGGGACGCCGTTTTGGCGGGAAGCGTGCTCATGCGCTGGAGCCATGGCGTGCTTCGGGCAGGATGCGCAAGGAGACCGGTTGGTGAACAGTGTGGAGAGCATGGGGATAAGTTGGCCGGTGCTGGACTGGTACGGGGCCCATGCCCGCGACCTGCCCTGGCGCGTGGGACCGGAGTTGCGGGCGAAGGGCGTCCGGCCCGACCCCTACCGTGTCTGGCTGTCGGAAATCATGCTGCAGCAGACCACCATCGCCCATGGCACGCGCTATTTCCTCGATTTCACGCGGCGCTGGCCGACCGTGGAGGCGCTGGCGGCGGCCGATGACGGCGACGTCATGGCGGCCTGGGCGGGGCTTGGATACTATGCTCGCGCCCGCAACCTGCTGAAATGCGCACGCGAGGTCGCCGCCTGTGGCGGACACTTTCCCGAGACGGCGAAGGCGCTCCAGGCGCTGCCTGGCATCGGGCCCTACACCGCCGGTGCGATCGCCGCGATTGCCTTCGGCGAAGCGGTACCGGCCGTGGATGGCAATGTCGAGCGCGTGGTGGCGCGCCTGCTCGCCCTCGGCGGGCCATGGAAGGCGGCGAAGGCGCGCATCCGCGACTTCACCGCCGCGCAGGTGCCTGCCGACCGACCGGGCGAGTTCGCCGAGGCGCTGATGGATCTGGGTGCCACGATCTGCCTGCCGCGCGCACCGCTTTGCGAACGCTGTCCGCTGGCTGGGATGTGCCGGGCGCGGGCGGAGGGCCGGCCGGAGCGCTATCCGGTGAAGGCGAAAAAGCCCGCACAGTCGGTGCGCCGCGGGGCGGTGCTGGTGCAGTTGTCCGGGTCGCGTGAGCGTCGCCAGGTGGTGCTCGAACGCCGGCCGGAGACCGGGCTGCTGGGCGGCATGCTGGGCCTGCCGGGATCGGAATGGACGCCGGCGCGCACGCCCGCGACGCCGCCGCCCGGCGCCCGGCGGGGGGCACGGCTCTGCGGCGAGATCGACCATGTCTTCACCCATATCCGGCTCACGCTCGATGTCTTCGTCGAGGAGGCTGACGCGCCCAGGGGCATCATTTATCCAGTGGATCAGGCGCTCGAAGACCTGCCGAGCGTGTTTGCCAAGGCCTTGCGCAAGGCGCTGGGTGCCCGATAAGTCGCATTGACCATCGCACTTTCCTTTGGCCTTCTGGGCGCGAAAATGGAGGGCCTGACATGAAGACCATGATCCCGGTGGCGACGATAGGCGCCGCACTTGCACTTTCGGCTTGCAGCGGTTCCGATGATGGACAGGCCACCGGCCGTGCTGTCGCCGAAGCCGAGCAGCCACAACTCGAGACCGCGCGCCAGGCGGCCCGGGCGCTTGGCGGGGACTTGAAGGCGCGCCTGCAGGCCGCCATGCGCGATGGCGGGCCGGTGGCGGCGGTGAATGTCTGCGCCGAGGAAGCGCCGGCCATTGCCATGCGGGTCTCCGAGGACCTCGACCTCGATGTCGGCCGTACCGCCCTGCGCGTCAGGAATGCCGCGAATGCCCCGGATGACTGGGAGCGGGAACAGCTCGAGGCCTTCAAGGCGGCCATGGAGGCGGGCGAGGATCCCGCCGGGCTGGAGGCCAGCGAAGTGTTCGCGGCCGAGGGGCAGACCGTCCTGCGCTGGATGAAGCCCATCCCCATGGGCGAGGTCTGCGCCACCTGTCATGGCGACGACATCGCCCCGGAGGTTCAGGCAGCGGTGGCGGCGGAATATCCCGATGATGCCGCAACCGGTTTCGAGTCGGGAGAACTTCGCGGGGCGTTTACCGTCACCGTGCCCGTCAAGGCGCGGTAAGCGGGGTTAACTGAGCCCCATTTCCTTGCGGTAGCGGCGGCGCAACAAATCGATCGGTGCCAGTTCGCCGGGCGTCGCCTCATAGTGCCAGAAGGTCCAGCCATTGCACGCGCTGGTGCGCTGGACATGCGCGCCGAGGCGGTGGATCGAACCGACCTGCTCGCCCGTCGAGAGGCTGCCATCAATGCGCACGCGCGCCATATGACGGCGCGAGGGCGAGAACAGACGGTCGCCGGGGCGGACATAGCCCTGCTCGACCAGCGTGCCGAAGGGCACGCGCGGCGCAGCACGCGGCGACTGCGTGATTTCGAGGTGTTCCGGATCGACGGGCTGCACGGCTTCGATCCGCTGGCGGGCGAGGCTTGCATAGGCGGCGTCGCTCTCAATGCCGATGAAGCGTCGGCCAAGCTGTTTTGCCACGGCGGCTGTGGTGCCGGAGCCGGAAAACGGATCGAGGACAAGGTCGCCAGGGTTCGTCGTGGCAAGCATCAGCCGGTGCATCAGGGCTTCGGGCTTCTGGGTCGGATGCGCCTTGCGCCCCTCATCATCCTTCAGCCGCTCCTGGCCGGAACAGATCGGGATGGTCCAGTCGGAGCGCATCTGGAGGTCGTCATTCCCGGTCTTCAGGGCGTTGTAATTGAAGGTGTATTTCTTCTGGTCGGCGGACTTCGTGGCCCAGATCAGCGTCTCGTGGGCGTTCTGGAAGCGCGTGCCGCGGAAATTCGGCATGGGATTGTTCTTGCGCCAGATGACATCATTCATGATCCAGAAGCCGGTGTCCTGCAGGATCGCGCCGACGCGGAAGATGTTGTGATAGGATCCGATCACCCAGATCGCGCCGGTATCCTTCAGCACCCGCCGGCAGGCGGCAAGCCAGTCATGGGTGAACAGGTCATACGCATCGAAACTCTCGAACTGGTCCCAAGCATCGGTCACCCCGTCCACTTCGGACTGGTCGGGACGGGTCAGGTCGCCGCCGAGCTGGAGATTGTAGGGCGGGTCGGCAAAGACCAGGTCGACGGATTTCTCCGGCAGGCGCTCGAGAATGTCGATGCAGTCGCCTTCGATGATCCTGTTGGCTGCAAATTCCATGATCTTTTCCCGGTGCCGAATCGCCTTTCCCTGCAATCGCCACGGATTTGGTGAACGAATGGTTTCGGCTGTTCCGCAATCCATCATGGCAGAGCCCGGCCCTGTGGAAAAGGTCGCCCTGGCAGGCCGTTTCAGACACCGAGCAGGAGCTGGCCCTCGGGACCTTCGAGGGGCTGGAAGAGGTCTGTGCGCAGGGGCGGGCGTTCAGTGTCGAGGCCGAGCGCCGTCACCTTGCGCATGAAGCGTTTCGCGATCAGTTCCGCCACGGGCCCGCGGCCGCGCCCGCGCTCGAACCAGCGCGCGTCGTAATCCTTACCGCCGCGCATCTCGCGGATCGTGTTGATCACGCGGGCGGCGCGGTCGGGAAAATTCGCGCGCAGCCATTCCTGGAACAGGTCCTTGATCTCATGCGGCAGGCGCAGGAGCACATAGCCCGCACTCGACGCGCCGGCCTCCGCGACGGCTTCGAGAAGGGGTTCGATCTCGTGGTCGTTGAGTGCGGGAATGATCGGCGCGATCATGGCGGTGACCGGCACGCCCGCGGCCACACAGGCGCGGATTGTCTCCAGCCGCCTCACAGGCGTGGCGGCGCGCGGCTCCATGGTGCGCGCGAGCGAACGGTCGAGCGTGGTGACCGAAATGCCGATGCGTGCAAGGCCCTGTTC
>CAZXWB010000024.1:0-1962 GCA_964644395.1 uncultured Hyphomonadaceae bacterium
GATGCCAGCTGCGGGGCCGGTCAGGTGACGCGCCGGCTTCACGGGTGTGACCTGGAAGGGCGCCGGGCGCGGGCCGCTGATGTGGTGCTCCATGGTGGTGCGGGCGCGGAAGGCTTGAGAGCCCGGCCCCGCGCCGCTAGCGTGCAGGAAATGATCATTCCGGGAGGTGTCGCGCATGGCGATCGGTAAGCGTATTTCGGGTTCTGGCCTGGTTCTGGCCATGGCGTTGGCAACGAGCCCGGCCGGCCTGGCCCAGGACAGGAGCTGGTTTACCGCCGTCGATCTCGTGTCGGAAGACGAGACCTGGTATCGCGACGCGGCGATCTCGCCGGACGGGGCGCATGTGGTCTTCACCGCCCATGGCGATGTCTGGCGGGTGTCGAGCGATGGCGGCACGGCCACGGCGCTGACCCGTGATGCCGGCTGGGACGGCATGCCGGTCTGGTCCCGCGACGGGAAGCGCATCGCCTTTGCATCCGACCGTTTCGGCGATCTCGATGTCTTCGTCATGGACGCCGATGGCACCGGTCTGAAGCGGCTGACCTGGCACGATGCCGACGACCATCCGAGCGATTTCTCACCCGACGGGACCCGTGTCCTGTTCTCCTCGGCCCGCGGACAGTCGGCGGAATCGAGCTATTTCCCGACCTCGCGCCTGCCGCAGCTCTACGCGGTCAGTGTCGAAGGCGGCACGCCGGCCATGGTGACCACCGTGCCGGCGAGCGAGGCCCGCTACAGCCCCGACGGCACACAGATCGCCTATCGCGACGAGAAGGCCTATGAGGACCCGCTGCGCCAGCGCGATGTCAGCTCCTTTGCCCGCGACATCTGGATCCTCGACCTTGAAAGCGGTGCGCACGAGAAGGTCACCGACAATCCGGGTGGCGACCATTCCCCGGCCTGGTCCGGCGATGGCGGGAGCCTGTTCATGCAGTCGGAAATCGATGGCGGCAGCTTCAACCTGCGGCGGGTCGATCTCTCCACCGGCGATGATGAGATCCTCTCGGAGCATGGCCCCCATGCCGCGCGCGGCGTGAGCCTCAGCGAGGACGGCACCGCGGTCTACAGCTATCACGGCGTGATCCATGTCGTACGCCCGGGCGAGGCGCCGGAGCCCCTGGAGATCACCGTTCCGGCCGATCGCATCGGCGGGGCGGCCGAGCCGGTCATGGTGGGCAGCAGCATCACCGATTTCGCGGTGTCGCCCGACGGCGCCGAGATCGCCTTTGTCCAGCGCGGCGAGATTTTTGTCACCGACACGAAATTCGCCGACACGGTGCGCATCACCGACACGCCCGGACAGGAGCGCTCGGTGTCCTTCGCGCCCGACGGCGAGGCCATTCTCTATGCCGCCGAACGCAGCGGCGGCTGGGGCATCTATGAAAGCCGGATCGCGGAAGAGAACGCCCCGCGCTTCTCGCTTGCGGCGGCCTTCGAGGAGACCCGTGTCTACAAGCCCCGCAATGGCAATGCATTCCAGCCGGCCTACAGCCCCGACGGCGACAGGATTGCCTTCATCGAGGACCGCGACGCCATCCGCGTCATGGATCGCTCGGGCGACAATGCCCGGACCCTGTTCACGGCAGAGCAGAACTATTCCTATGCCGATGGCGATATCAGCTTCCACTGGTCACCGGACTCCAACTGGGTCACCGCCGACTACTCGCCGCGTGGCTATTATTTCTACACCGATGTCGGCATCGCCCCGGCCGACGGCTCGGCACCGCCGCGCGACATATCGGTGAATGGATACCAGGATGGCGGGCCGGTCTGGCATGCCGGCGGCGACGTGATCTACTGGTTCAGTGACCGTTATGGCGAACGCACCCATGGTTCCTGGGGCTCTGAAGGTGACGTCATCGCCGCCTTCCTGACCGAGGCCGCCTGGTCGCGCTTCAATCTCACAGAGCAGGAACGCGCCCTGCTGGAGGCCGAGGCCGGCGAGGACAATGGCGAGGGCGA
>CAZXWB010000024.1:2062-18063 GCA_964644395.1 uncultured Hyphomonadaceae bacterium
ACGTCAATCGCCTGCTCAACCTCGCCGAGACGCGGGGCGAGGAGGAGGCCATCGAGATCGATTACGATGCCATCGAGGAGCGCACCGTCCGCCTGACCCCGAAATCCTCCGACCTGGCCGATGCCGTGCTCAGCGAGGACCTGAAGACGCTTTATTACCTCTCCGCCTTCGAGGGCGGCTATGACCTCTGGTCACACGACCTGGTCAAGGGTGAGGCGAAGCGTGTGGCCACCATTGACGCGGGCTCTGCGCGCCTGGAAATGGGCAATGGCGGCAAGATGCTCGTCGTGCTCGCCGATGGAAAGCTGCACAGCGCCGAAATCGGTGATCCCATCGACCTGAAGCCGGTGGAGATAAAGGCGGAGATGCGCCTGCGCGCCGACGCCGAACGCCTCTACATGTTCAACCACACCTGGCACCAGGTCGATGACAAGTTCTACGACCCGGATTTCCACGGCCTGGACTGGCCGGCCATGCGCCGGGCCTATGCACCCAAGGTGGGTGCGATCTCGAACAATCGGGATTTCGCGACGCTGATGTCGGAAATGCTCGGCCAGCTCAATGCCAGCCACACCGGCATGCGCTACCGGCCGGGCGGCGGCATGGGCGATGACGAGACCGCTGCCCTCGGGGCGATCTTCGAGCTTGACGGCGGCGAGGGCCTGCTCATCGGCGAGATCCTGGCCGGTGGCCCGCTCGACCGTGACACGCTGGACATCTCCGCCGGTGACCGCATCACCGCGATTGACGGCCGGGCGCTGGATGATGGCGTCAATGCCTTCGCCCGCCTGAACCGCAAGGCCGGCGACCGGGTCCGGCTGACCCTCGATGACGGCCGCACGCTGACGGTGCGCACCTATTCCCGCAGCCGGGAGGCCGGCGCGCTCTATGATCGCTGGATCGAGCGGCGCCGCGACATCGTGGAGGAACGCTCCGGTGGACGGATCGGCTATGTGCATATCCGGTCCATGAGTGATGCCGGTTTCCGCCAGATCTTCTCGGAACTCTTCGGGCGGAATTTCGCCAAGGAGGCGGTGATCGTTGACACCCGCTTCAATGGCGGTGGCTGGCTGCATGACGATCTCATCACACTGCTGGACGGGGAAGCCTATTTCGAGATGCGCGCGCGTGACCGTATCGTGCCGGGCGCCCCGGAGGAGCGCTGGACCAAGCCGTCGGCGGTGGTGATGAACGAGGGCAATTACTCCAATGCCCACATGTTCCCCTATGCCTATGACCTGTTCGATATCGGCGAGACCGTTGGCATGCCGGTGCCGGGCACGGCGACGGCGGTCTGGTGGGAGGGCCAGATTTCCGGCGATCTCGTCTTTGGTATCCCGCAGCTGCCGGTGCTCGATCCCGATGGCGAACCGCTGGAGAACCAGGAGTTGCAGCCCGATATCGAGGTGGATAATCCGCCGGAAACCGCTGCCGAGGGCGGAGATGCCCCGCTCGAGCGGGCCGTGGACGCGCTCCTCGAGGACCTGGACGACTGAGGCCCCGGCCTGGGGCCGGGACCGATATGTTCCGGCCTCAGCCCGTCGGGCTGAGTTCGTAGTCCGAGCCGATGCCCGGCGTGTCGTCGCCCGTGGCGACATGGCCCTCCTTCACCAGGTGGATCATGTGGCCCAGCACGCTGTGGCACGCCGCCGGATGCAGGTGTTTCGGGACATCACAATAGATCGCCTTCACCATGTCCGGTATTTTCCTGTCGCCGGCCTGCAGGCGGGCGAGAATGGCAGCCTCTCGCTTCTTCCGGTGGTCGATATAGGCCTGGACGAAGGCTGACGGATCGTCGGTGACCGGGGGGCCATGGGTCGGCCAGAGCGTGTCGAAACCTCGCTCCCGGATCTTCTCAAGGCTGGCCAGGTAGTCGCCCATGTCGCCGTCGGGCGGCGAGATCACCGTGGTCGACCAGCCCATGATGTGATCACCGGTAAAGCAGGCATTCTCCTCCAGCAGGGCATAGGCGAAGTGGTGGCTGGTATGGCCCGGCGTGGCGAGCGCTTCCATGGTCCAGCCATCGCCAGTGAAGCGCTGGCCGTCTGTCACTTCCTCGTCAGGCTTGAAGGAGAGATCGTCGCCGGCCTCCATGCGTACATCGGACTCCGTCGGGATGGCCGGTCCGCCCGCATAGACCTTGCATCCTGCCCACTCGGCCAGCGGGTGGGCGAGGGGGGAGTGGTCCATATGGCTGTGGGTCACGAAGACGTGGCTGACCGTCTCGCCCTCCAGGGCGCGCTTCAGCGCATCGAAATGCGACTCGATCATCGGACCGGGATCGATCACGGCCACGCTGCCTGAGCCGATGATGTAGACACCGGTGCCCCTGAAGGTGAAGGCGCCGGGATTGTCGGCGATGACACGGCGGATCATGGGCGAGACCTGCTGGGCCTTGCCATATTCGAAATCCATGTCTCGGACGAAAGGTATGCTCATGGCGCCGGGACTACCGCATTCATGTTACAGACGCACGTCAAAAAAACGACAGCGCAATGTGATGACATCTCTCTGCTCCCGTAATCTGTCAGCCTTGCATTATCACGGGCCATCCTGCTAACCCTTGTAGGTGGAAATGGCGGCGGGACGGCACATGGCATTCGATGACATCAGGACGGTGGAGCGTCATTGTCCACTTTGCAACCACGACGCGGCAACCGACCTTGAGGGCTTTGCGCGCGATGGCTGGAGGCTGGTGAGCTGCGAGGCCTGCGGCTTCAAATACCTGCCAGAGGCCCCGGTTTATGAAGCGCTTTCTGAGACCCTTGGCTGGACACAACAGTTCAAGAAGGAAAAGAAGCGCCGCAAAACCAAGAACCCCGTGGTCCAGTGGATCGACGACAAGACACGCTGGCGTCTGCACATTTCGCGCGATGATGAATGGGCCTATATCTGCAAAAAGGTCGCGACCGGTCATGTGCTTGATGTGGGCTGCGGCAATCGCTCGCGGGTTCCGGAATGCTTCACCCCTTTCGGTATCGAGATTGAAAAGGCCGCGGCAGAGGCCTGCCAGGAAGACATGGCAGCGCGCGGCGGTCGTGTGATTCATGCGCCCGCACTTGAGGGTTTTGATGCGTTCGAGGACGGATTCTTCGACGGCATCATTATGCGCTCATATCTCGAGCACGAGGTTCAGCCGCTTGAGGTTCTCCGCGCCGCGCATCGGGCGCTGAAGACCGGTGGCGTCATCTATGTGAAAGTGCCGAATTTCGGCACGCTCAACCGCATGGTTCGCGGTGCCGACTGGTGCGGGGTCCGCTTGCCCGACCATGTGAACTATTTCGACGTGGGCAGTCTTCGCAGGATGGCAGAGGCATCCGGTTTCAGCTTCGAATTGAAGAACACGGCCACGCGTTTCACCAATGACAACATGCACACCTTCCTGACGCGGATCGACTGATCCGCAAGGGCGGGCGTATCAGCTCGCAAAGGCGCGCATGAAGGCCATGGCCATGCGGCGAGTCGATTTCAGCTTGTCGCCGAGTTTCATGGCCACGGGCGGGCCCATATCGGTCTTGTTGGCATCGACGATGAAGATCCTGCCGGAATGCCGGTCACGCAGCACGTCGACGCCGCCCCAGTCCATGCCGATCTCCGCGGCGAAGGCCGAAATCAGTTCGATCTCCTCGGCGGAATAAACATTCTCCGGCTTGTCGAGCAGCACCTCGACATTCTCGTTCAGGAAGCGGCGTTCCAGCGGGCGTCGCTTGCGCAGGGTGATGGCGGGCCGGCCGCCGACAATACAGGCGCGCAGATCCTCCACCAGTCCGCCATCGATCTCATTGTCGATCAGGCGCTGATAGGTCTTGTCCGGGGCCGGCTGGAAGGGGGCCTCGAGAATCCGTCCGTCATGGGCGGCGTTCTTCTCCGACTTTTCCACCACCGGGCCGCTATGGCTGCGCGGATTGACCGCCAGGCTGTATCCGGCAACCTTTTCCCAGGCCGAGGCGACAACGGATTTCGACACATCGGTGCAGCCGAAATTCACCAGACGGGCGCCCTTCTTTAGATTTGTCGGCACCGGGTTGTTCGACACCGTGCTGTCGTCGAACTGGAAGACGATGTCGGCTTCTGAGACCTCCGATGTCATCTTTGCGCCCGCCGCGGCCAGCACGGGCCATATGAAGTACCAGGGACGTGGCTTGTCGGGGGAGAAGGCGACCCTGGGGCGGCGGTGACCGGTCAGGAACCGCCAGAAGCGCCAGCCCTGGGCGAGGAAATAGAAGCTGAACCAGGTGAAGATGGAGTGCCAGAGCGCCCAGTTGTTCTCGATGACATGGCCGGTCTTCTTGATGAGGATCGTGCCGTTCGAGTATTTGAAGTCCTTGAGCCAGTTTCGCTGGGCCATGGGACGTCCTCCGCCGGGAAATGTTCTGCGCGGTGATTGCCGCGATTGCACAAGACATCAAGCCTTGCACGTGAATATGACCTGTCCAAGGCGCTGGCCGTGAGCCGCCCCCCTGCTCAGCCGAGGCTATAACCTGCTTTCTGCGCCGCGGCGAGGGCTTCCTCGCGCGTCATGTCGCCCGATTGGGTCTTCGCCAGCGCCCAGAGCATGACCGAACGCGTGCCGGACCGGCAGAAGGCGAAGGTCTTCTCCTCCGGGCCCGACAGCAGGGCGCGGGTCTGTTCGACGGCGTCGGGCGTGGGCTGGCGGATCGGGATGGCATGGAAATCCAGTCCCTCCGCCTCGGCGGCAGCGCGCAGGGCCTCGAGCGTGGGCTGGCCGGGCGCCTCGCCATCGGGACGGTTGGCGATCACGCGGGTGAACCCGGCCGACTTCAGCGCGGACATGTCCTCGGGCGCGATCTGCGGGGCGACCGCGAAATCTTCGGTGACCTGACGAATATCGAGCATGGGGTTGTTGTCTCTTGCTGTTGACAGATCGATGGCTGACAAAAGATGTAGTCATTGGGGTCTGCTGGCGAAAGCCCGGGACTTCCTTGAAACGGCGTGTCGAACGCCTCTGTGCAGAATCTTGAGGGGCGCGTGGGCGCTTCTCCCGACCGAGACGGAGCCCGGACCACATGTCAGGTGTCATCCGCGCCCTGCGGCGCATTCCCTGGGGATATGTCGCGCGGCGCCTGCTGGTGGCGATCCCGACCCTGTTGGTGATCATCACCCTGGCGTTTTTCCTGATGCGACTGGCGCCGGGCTCGCCGTTTTCGGTGGAGGGCCGCACCTCCGACAAGGCGATCGCGGCGCTGGAGGCGCAGTACGGCCTCGACCGGCCCATTCAGGAGCAGTATTTCAGCTACCTGGCCGGCGTGGTGCAGGGCGATTTCGGTCCCTCGCTCAAGACCAAGGACAAGACCGTGTCCGAGATGATCGGTGAGGGGCTGCCCATCTCCATGACGCTCGGCTTCTCCGCCATGGTGCTGGCCATGATCCTCGGCTCGGCCATCGGGATATTTGCGGGCCTCCGCCAGAACACCGCCGGCGACTATGCCAGTATGGGCTTCGCCATGATTGGCATATCGATCCCGACCTTCGTGACGGGGCCGATCCTTGCCCTGGTCGTCGGCATCTGGCTCGGCTGGCTGCCCAGTGCCGGGCTGACCGAGCGCATCACCGCCATGGGCGTTGAGCGGGTGATGACCGTGGAGGCCATGATCCTGCCCGTGATCACGCTGGCCCTGCCCTTTATCGCGATCATTTCGCGGCTGATGCGCGCCTCCATGATCGAGACGTTGCGCTCCAACCATATCCGCACCGCCCGCGCCAAGGGCCTCTCGGAGCGCACCGTGATCCTGCGCCATGCGCTGCCCCAGGCCATGCTGCCGCTGGTCAGCTTCATAGGTCCGGCCACCGCGGGCGTCGTCACCGGGTCGCTGGTCATCGAGCGGGTCTTTGCGCTTCCCGGTGTCGGCAGCTATTTCGTGCAGGGGGCCCTCGACCGGGACTTTACCCTCGTCATGGGGGTCGTGATCCTGTTCGCCACGCTGATCATCCTGCTCAACCTGCTCGCCGACATCATCTATTCGGTGCTTGATCCCAAGGTGCGATACGAATGACCTCCAGCGCGCTTGACCTGAACAAGAACACCGGCGCCCTGTCGGAGGCCGTGGCCGGGCGCTCGCTCTGGGAGGATGCCCGGGCGCGGTTGTTCCGGAACAAGGCCGCGGTGGGCTCGATGATCATTCTCGGCCTGCTCGTGGCGATCGCGATTTTCGGGCCGCTGGTCTGGCCCTATGACCTGACCGACATCTCCACGCGCCGTCAGGCCGGGCCAAGCCTTGACCCGTTCCACCCGCTGGGCACTGACCTGCAGGGCCGCGACCTGGCCCTGCGCACCATGTGGGGTTTGCGGGTCTCGCTGCTCGTCGGACTGATCGCGACGCTGGTCTCGCTTGTGATCGGCGTGACCTGGGGCGCGATTGCCGGTTTCGCCGGCGGACGCACCGACCAGATCATGATGCGCATTGTCGACGTGATCTATGCGCTGCCCTTCATCTTCTTCGTCATCCTGCTCGTGGTGGCGTTCGGCCGGAACATCTTCCTCATCTTCCTCGCCATCGGCGCGGTGGAATGGCTCACCATGGCGCGGATCGTTCGCGGCCAGACCCTCGCGCTCAAGGGCAAGGAGTTCATCGAGGCCGCGCGCGCCTCGGGCGTATCGCAGGCCAACATCATCCGCCGCCATATCCTGCCCAATGTCATCGGTCCCGTGGCAGTCTATGTCACACTCACAATCCCGACGGTGATCCTGCTGGAAAGCTTTCTCGGCTTCATCGGCCTTGGCGTGAACGAGCCGCTCGCATCGCTGGGCACGCTGATCGGCATCGGCAAGGACAATATGCGCGACTACCCCCATGAATTGCTGGCGCCGGCCATCGTCATGATCGTGACGCTGCTCTGCCTGAATTTCATCGGTGATGGCCTGCGCGACGCCCTCGACCCGAAAGATCGGTAGAGAACCGATTGGAGATCTATTCCGCCGGTGCGCCCGGCGCTTTTTCGTCCATCTGTTCCTCCAGCCGGCGCGCCACGTCGCCGGGTGAACCGGAGCCGCGCGCGATGAGGGCATAGGCGGTGGGCACGAAAAGCACGGTCACCACCACCGCGGCGACCACGCCGAACAGGATCACATTGCCGATGGCGGCCCGCGTCTCCGCGCCCGCCCCGCTGGACAGGATCAGTGGGAGCGCCCCGGCCGCCGTGGTCATGCCGGTCATGACGATCGGACGGAAACGGGCAAGCGATGCCTCCTTCAGCGCAGCTTGAAAGGCCTTGCCCTGGTCGCGCAACTGGTTGGCGAATTCGACGATCAGGATGCCGTTCTTCGCCGCCAGGCCCACCAGCATGATCAGGCCGATCTGGGTGTAGATGTTCAGCGAATTGCCCGTCAGCAGCAGGCCCAGCAGCCCGCCCGCCAGCGTCGCCGGCACCGTCAGCATGATGATGACCGGATGGCGGTAGCTCTCGAACTGCGCCGCCAGCACGAGGAAGACGATGACCAGTCCGGTCAGGAAGACAAACAGGATGGACCCGCCGGAGGATTTGAAATCGAGCGACTGTCCCTTGAAATCGATGGTCGCCTCGGTGGGCAGCACCTCCCGTGCGATGCGCTGCATCTCGTCCAGCGCCGTGCCGAGGGAGACCCCTGGGGCGAGCCCGGCTTCGATGGTGATGGCGCGCACGCGGTTATAGCGGTTCAGTGTCGGACTGTCGGCCCGGGCGGTGATGGTGGCCAGGCTCGACAGGGGCACGAGTTCGCCGGAACGGCTCGAGCGCACATAGATGTTCTGCACGTCATTGGGGGTGTTCTGTTCGGTGCGCAGGCCTTCGAGGATGACGTCGTATTCCTCGCCGTTTTCCAGATAGGTGGTGACCCGTTTCGAGCCGAGCATGGTCTGCAGCGTCGTGCCGATCTCCTGCACGGTGACGCCGAGATCGGCGGCGCGCTCATAATCGACCTGGATGCGGTATTGCGGCTGGGTCTCCTTGTAGTCCCAGTCGATATCAATGAGGCCGATATCCTCCTCGCGCAGCGCCGCCACGAAGGTGTCGCGCCATTCGGTGAGCTTTTCATAGGACGGGCCGCCGAGCACGAACTGAACCGGCTTGCCCGTGCCGCCGCCGAGGCCCTGGCGCATGATGGCAAAGGCCTGGACGCCCGGAAGGTCCGACAGCTTGCGGTTGACCTCGCCGATGATCTCGCCGGCAGGCCGCCGCTCGCTCCAGTCGGTGAGCACCACGATCACGAAGGCCTGGTTGAAGTTCGCCGTGCCGAAACCCGGTGCGCGCACGAGCAGTCTCTGGACCTCGCCGGCCTCGACATAGGGCAACAGCCGGCGTTCAATCTCGTCGACATAGCGCTCCATATAGGCATAGGAGGCGCCCTGGGGGCCGCGCACAATGGTGAAGAAGCCGCCGCGATCCTCCTGCGGCGTGTATTCCTGTGGCACGGTCCGGGCGAGTTGCCAGGCCCCGGCGAACAGTCCGGCCAGTATCAGGCCGACGAGAATGGGCCGGGGGATCAGCCGGTCCAGCAGCCAGCCATAGCCGGCGCGCAGGCGGCGGAACACGATGTCGATTCCCCGCGGCAGCCAGGACAGTATACCCGAGGTGCGGCGCGGCTTGAGCAGCTTGGAGGCCATCATCGGCGTCAGCGTCAGGGCGAGCAGGCTCGAAAATGCCACCGCCGCGGCCATGGTGAGGGCGAATTCGGTGAACAGCCGGCCCACATCCCCCTGCAGGAAGGTGATCGGCACGAAGACCGAGATCAGGACCAGCGTGGTCGCGATGACGGCGAAACCCACCTGCCGGGCCCCGCGATAGGCCGCTACGAGCGGTGTCTCGCCCTCCTCGTCCATGCGCCGGGAGATGTTCTCCAGCACCACAATGGCGTCATCGACCACGAGGCCGATAGCCAGGACGAGCGCCAGCAGGGTGAGCAGGTTCACCGACAGGCCCAGCGCGTAGAGCACGATGAAGGTCGCCACGATGGAAATCGGCACGGTGATGGCGGGAATGATGGTGCCGCGCACGCTGCCGAGGAAGAGGAAGATCACCAGGGTCACGAGGCCGACCGCGATGGCGAGGGTGATATAGACCTCCCGGATGGAGGCAGAGATGAAGACCGAACTGTCATAGCTGCGCGCGATGACCATGCCCTCGGGCAGGGTCTCGTTCAGACGGTCGGCAAGCGCCTTGGCGCCATTGGCCACATCCACAGTGTTCGCCGTGGCCTGCTTGATGATGCCAAGGCCGACCATGGGCACGCCATTGCCGCGGAAGGTGTTGCGGTCCTCCACCGTGCCGCGCTCCACCCGGGCGACATCGCCGAGCCGGACCTCGTAGCCGTCGGCGCCTTCCGCGATGACCAGGGCGGCGAAATCCTCCGGGGTGCGGAAGGGACGGTCGATGCGGACGATGAAATTGCGCTTTTCGCTCTCAAGGCTGCCGGCGGGCGCCTCGACATTCTCGGTGCGCAGGGCGCGTTCGATATCGCTTACGGTGAGGTTGCGCGCCGCGAGCGCCCGGCGGTCGATCCAGACCCGCAGGGCGTAGTTTCGTGCGCCGCCGACGCGTACGCGCGCCACACCATCGACGGCGGAGAAACGGTCGACGAGGAAGCGGTCGGCATAATCCGATAGCTCCGGCGTCGTCATCGTGTCGGAGGCGAGGTTCAGCCAGATGATCACATCATCATTGGAATCGGCCTTTTCCACCTCCGGCGGGTCGGCCTCTTCGGGCAGATTGTCGAGCACGCCGGAAATCCGGTCGCGGATGTCGTTGGCGGCGGCGTCGATGTTCTCGTCGATGCCGAACTCGACGGAGATGCGCGACCGGCCGTCACTGGAATTGGAATCGATGAAGCGGATGCCCTCGACGCCGGCGATCCGGTCCTCGATGACCTGGGTGATGCGCGTCTCCACGATGCTGGCCGATGCGCCGGGGTAGCGGGTATCGATGGACACGATCGGGGCATCGATGTCGGGATATTCGCGCAGGGGCAGGCGGTCGAAGGACACCAGGCCGAATATCACCAGCACCAGGGCGATGACCGAGGCGAAGACCGGCCTCTTGACTGAGATGTCCGAGATCAGCATGGCAGTTCGTGTCCAATCGCCTGACAGGGTCTAGTTGGCCGCCGGAGGCCCCGAGGCGCGCATGTCCTCGCCATTGGTGCCCTGATCGAGCATGGCCGGGTCGCGGATGACCACCTGTGCGCCGTCGCGCACGCGGATCAGCCCCTCGGTGACCAACAGGTCGCCGGCCGCCACGCCCGATCGCACTTCCACCATGCCGTCGGCGCGGGTGCCGAGTTCGACCTCGCGGCGGTTGGCCACTGCGGGCGTCTGGCTGGTGTCGATCACATAGACATAGCTGAGCGGTCCCACGGGCTCGATGGCCTCCTCGGGCACGGCAAGCGAGGTGCGCGGGTCGGCGCGCAGGGTCACCTGCATGAACATGCCGGCCTTCAGGCGGCGCTCCTCATTCGGGATGATGGCGCGCACGCGCACCGCGCGGGTGACCGGGTCGATGGCATTGTCGACCACGGCAACGGTGCCGGTGAACACCTCGCCGGGAAAGTCGTCGGTGGTGGCCTTGATCTGCGAACCCGGGCGCAGGACGCGCAGGAAGATCGAGGGCACCTGGAAATCGAGGTTCATCTCACTGTCATCGATCAGCACCGCGACCACGTCTCCCGGGCGCAGGAAGGAGCCGACACTGACCTGCCGAAAGCCGAGCACGCCGTCGAAGGGCGCCACCAGCACGCGGTCTTTCTGGCGCGACTGCACGGCGCGGAGCTGGGCATTGGCGGCATTGAAGGCGCGGCGTGCCTCGTCGAGTTCCGATTGCGACACGGCATTCTGCTCGGCCAGGCGGGTGACGCGTTCCAGCTGGCGGCGGGCTTCGTCGGCGTCGGCCTCGGCGGCCTCGACAAGCGCGACCTGTTCACGCTGGGCGAGTGACAGGAGCGTCTTGCCCTTGCGCACCCTTTCGCCGTCATCGAAGTAGATCGCCGTCACGCGGTCGGCGGCGTTGAGGGTCAGCTCCACGCGCTCGTTCGGCTCCAGCGTTCCCAGTGCCTCCACCTCCGTGGCAAAGCTGAAGGGGGCGACCTCTTCGGCGAACACGCTGGCCGGGCCGCCGCGCTGGGCGCTCGCCGCCTGGCTGAAACACAGAGCCCAGAGGCCCAGCATGGCGAGTTGAACAATCTTCAAGGCAAGGCTCCTGAAACCGTGGGCGCGTCCGGCGCGGGGGCGAGATCGACCATACCGCCCAACGCCCTGTACGCAGAGATGGCGTTCCTGGTTGCCTGCACCCGGCTCAGGGCGAGGCGATCCTCGGCATCGAGCAGGGTCTGCTGGGCATCAAGCACGTCGAGGAAGTCGTCATAGCCCTCCTCGAAGCGAAGCCGGGCGAGTTCCACGGCGCGGGCGGCGGATTCCACAGCGATGACGAGATCGTCGCGGCGCTGCAACTCGCGGGCATAGCTGGTCAGCGCGATATCCACCTCCGACAGCGCCGCGATCACCGTCTGCTCGTAATTGCGTGCCGAGGCCTCGGCCCGGGCGTCGGCGAGGTCCACCGCCAGGCGCTCTCGGCGCAGGTCCGGTCCGGCCCAGCGGATTGCTGGTCCCACGGAGAAACCGATGAAATCGGACCCGTCGAAACCGGTGTCGTCGCTCAGGATCGCAAAGACATCGGCATTGAAGGTGATGGTGGGGAAGAGATCGGCCCGGGCGGCCTCGCCCAGCGCCAGGTCGCTGGCCAGCCGGGCCTCGGCGGCGCGAATATCCGGGCGCCGGCGGATCATGTCCTCCAGGGAACCGGTGACGAGGGCTGCGTCCAGTTCGGGGATGGCGCGGGTGCCGGCGTCCAGGGCGTCGAGGCGTTCATCCGGCGCGAAACTCGACTGCCCGGTGAGTGCCGCCAACCGGCTCACGGCATTCTCGGCGGCCTGTTCCAGCAGCGGGATGGTGGCCAGCGTGGTGCGGAACTGGGCTTCGGCGCGCGACAGGTCGAGCTCTGTCGCCCGTCCGTTGTCGAACAGTGTCTGGAGCAGTTCGAACGACTGTGTCTGGACCTCCACATTGCGCCGGGCCACCTCCAGTCGCCGCTGGGCGCCGCGCAGGTCGGCATAGGCAAGCGCGGTTTCCGAAGCGATGATCACGGCGATGTCGCGGCGGACCTCGCGCGCGGTCTCGAGATCGAGTTCGGCAGCCTCCACAAGGGCGGCGATCCGGCCGAAGGCGTCATACTCCCAGCGCGCCGACAGGCCGCCGTCGAGGCCAATGCTGAGATCGGCATTCGCGCTGGCCGGCCGCGACAGGCTGGCACCGGCCGTGCTCGTCGTGGACACGGCACCATCGAGGCGGCGACCGGCGAGCAGGATCTGCGCGGCCCTGACATTGGCTTCGGCTGCGGCGAGGTCACGATTGTTGCGCAGCGCCTGCCGGACCAGCGCGGTCAGGTCGCTGTCACCGAAGCGCGACCACCAGTCGTCCGGCACCGCGCGCTCCAGCCCGTCAAGCTCCAGGCTTCCGATCTCGGGCAGTTGCGGCGCCACCTCGCTCGGCGCGACACTGACGCAGGCCGAGAGTTGCACAGCCGCGGCGAGCGCGCTGGCATGGAGGGAGTGTTTTGCAACCATGACGAGACCGAATATAGGCGCAATGCGCGACTTGCCATGGCTTTGCGCAAAATTAGGGCCAGGTGAAGGAGCGGCGTGCCGGTGCCGATTCGCACACAGGCTGTCTCGGGCCTGGCGAACGTCTCAGACGCAACAGGGCCTCAGCCGGCCTGCTTCAGCCCCTCATGGCCACGCATCAGCGCCTCGGCGATGCGGTCAATATCGTGGATGGCCTGTGCGTTCGGATCGGTGGAGGCCAGTGTTTTCTGGCGGCGGATGCAGTCGGACACGCGCGGGTCCTTCAGGACGATGCCGGCCAGCGACGGCCGGAAGCCGAGGAAGGTCTGACACGCCCTGGCGATGGCTTCATAGGTCCGCCGTCCACCCTCGCGGTCGACGGCCTGGTTGATCGCGATCACCGGTTCGACATTCGGCGCATGGCCCTTCATCACCTTGATGAAGGCATAGGCATCGGTCATCGAGGTGGGCTCGTCGGTGATCACCATGAGCACGCGGTCGGCCGCCTTTCCCAGGCGCATGATGTTCTGGTCGATGCCAGCGGCGAGATCGAGCACGACCTGGTCATACTGCAGCGACAGCGCCGTGACGCTGGCTGCGAGCCGGGCGACTTCGGCGGTCGGCATTTCCGCCAGCGCGCCGGAGCCCGAACGGCCCGGCAGCACGTCGAAACCCTTTTCGCGCGCGCCGCCATCGACCGGGGTCACGGCATCATCGAGCTCGACCCAGCCGGCCACGACCGCGGCGAGGTCGGTTTCCGGCGCGATGCCGAGTTGCACGTCGATATTGGCCAGGCCAAGGTCGCCATCGACGAGGAGCGTGCGGCGTCCGCGCCGGGCAAAGCAGCTTGCCAGCGTGATGCCCATGAAGGTCTTGCCGACCCCGCCCTTGCCCGAGGCGACGGCCACGATCGAGGCCGGCGCGACCCGCGCGGCAGGTCGTGTCGGCCGGTCGCCGGATTTTCGCATCATGAAGCTCATTAGGCAGCTCCTTTCAGGCGCTCTTCGCCAGGTGCTTCCTCGATCAGCAGTGTTGCCAGCCGTCCCGGCGCAGCGGGAACCAGGCCGCCACCAATGAAAGGCGTCACTGCCAGGTGTGAGAGTGACAGGCCCGCGCCGGCCATGGCCGCGAAGGCCCCGCCGCGGCGCCGGACCGCATCGAGCTTGGTGAGAATGGCACGTTTCAAGCCGATCCCGGCATAGGCCGCAGCGGCTTCGGCGAGGTCCTCGGGATGGCCTTCAGCCGACAGCACGAGCAGGGGCTCGGCGTCGATGGCCTGGATCAAGTCGCCCAGGCGATGGAGGTCTTCCTCGTCGAAGGGATTGATCGCGGGCAGGTCGATAACGCAGCGCTGGCTGGCCAGTTCGAGCTCCTTCAGCGCGGCAAACAGCGCGTCGGGATTGGCCGCCGTGGTGATCAGGTGCTGTTCACGCTCGAGATAGGCCGAGAGCTGTTCGCCGCCGGCTGTGGCGTCGAAATCGGCCGCCAGCGGCATCAGGCTCTGGCGCGCCATGGCGGCGCGGCGGCAGAGCTTGGCCGCGGTCGCCGTGCGTCCGGCGCCGGGCGGGCCGACGAGTACCAGGTTACGGTCGGGCAGGGCAGGCAGGGGCGCGCAGGCCACCACGTCTTCAAGGCCCGAGGCCAGCGCCTGTCGCGCTTCGGTGTCGGGTCGCGAGAGGTTGGAGGCCGACCGCGCCACCATTTCCGCAAACCGACGCGGGGCCCCGTGCCAGACCAGGACCTCGGTGATGCGGGTCGTGAGCCCCGCCATGGCGGCTTCGCGCTCCACTTCGGGGCGCGGGGCGAATTGCGGCTCGGGCATGCGACCGGTGGGCGAGCGGTCCACGGCGGCGCGGATTTCGACGCCCTCATCGGTCACGCGCTCCGACAGGATGATCGCGTCACTGCCGAATTCAGCGGCAATGTCGGCGCGGGCCTGCTCGAGCGTGTCGGCTGAGAACATCTTCATACGCATGAAAAGGTCTGCCTTTCCATTGGGGGCCGTGACGGCGGTTTTTCTTGTCTGTCGGCCCGATAGAAGCCCGCCTTTGGTTAACGGATTGCGAAGAGCGGTTAGGAAAATGGACGCCCCCCGGCCACCGGGCCGAAGGGCGTTGAAAAGCCTGGAATTGTCGGGATTCGCGATTACACCGTGTCGACCAGCACGATCTCGGCGTCCTCGTTGGCCCTGAGCGTGAGCGTCTCGGCGCCGCGCACCGCTGCGCCGTCGCGGGCGTTCAGTGTCTCGCCATTCAGCTCCACGCGGCCGGCCGCAAGCACCAGATAGGCGTCGCGGCCTTCGCCCACTTCATGGGTCAGCTCATGGCCCGCCTGAAGCGTCGCGCCGAGGACCTTTGCGTCCTGGCGGATGGGCAGGGCATCGTCGCTGTCATCGCCAGAGGCCAGCACGCTCCAGGCATTGGCGCGTTCGGCCTTCGGGAAGGGGCGCGCGCCCCAGCTCGGTGCCTCGCCGCGACGGGCCGGCTCGATCCAGATCTGGAACAGTGTCGTGGCCTCATCCTCATGGTTCCATTCGGAATGCCGGATGCCTGTGCCCGCACTCATCACCTGTACATCGCCGGCCTCGGTGCGGCCCTTGTTGCCGAGCGAGTCCTCATGGCTGATCGCGCCGGTGCGGACATAGGTGATGATCTCCATGTCATTGTGCGGGTGGGGCGGGAAGCCGGAATGGGGCTGGATGGTGTCGTCATTCCAGACCCGCAGCTTGCCCACGCCCATGCGGGCGGGATCGTAATAGTTCGAGAAGGAGAAGTGATAGCGCGCCGCCAGCCAGTCGATGTTCATCTGGCCGAGCGTCTCGAAACGGCGAATGTCGATCATGGGGCGTCTCCTCGTGTCGCGGGTTGAAGTTGACCGGGAGATGGCGGGGTCGCAGGCGCGAGACCAGACGTCGCGGCGAAGAAGACCTATGCGTCTTCGGAATAGGGATCGGACCCCGGCGGGCCGCTCGTGACATTGCGCGACGCGGGTTCCCGCTTCTCCCGCACCATCTCCACCTTCAGAGTCGATCCGGGTGTGATCAGCACATCCTCATGGCGCAGCGGAATATCGATACCGGCTTCCTGGAACTTGTCCCAGACCGAGAGCATGACCTCGGAGCCCACATTGTTGATGCCGTTCTGGGGGTCATTGATCCAGAACCGGGCCTCGAGTTCCACCGCCTCGTCGCCAAACTCCATGACCAGGCATTTCGGCGCCGGGTTCTCCAGCACGCGGTCCACGGCCTTTGCGCCCTCGACGACAAGTCCCACGGCCATTTTCAGATCGGTCTCATATTCCACCCGGATGCGCCGCTTGATGCGCACTTCGGAGTTCGAATAGCTCCAGTTGACCACCTTGTTCGTCACCAGCTGTTCGTTCGGGATCAGGTGTTCCT